>JANMSG010000014.1:0-26670 GCA_031389065.1 Acidobacteriota bacterium
CAGCAAAAAGATGGGCGCGGCAACTGCATTATTCACGCTGGTATTTGGCATAGGCAGCTTCGTAGGTCCGACGCTTTCAGGTTTTGCGATGAATCATCTGGGAGACAAATGGCTTTTCTATTTGCCTGCGAGCTTGACTGCTGCCTTCTTCCTGGAAGTGATCATTTTGTACAACAAGACGAAAGGTCGCAAAAAGCAGGATGCCTAGCGCTGAGTCAGCGAAATCGTTAGAGTGTAGAGTTACAGCTTTAGGCGTGATGATGGTCAACCACTCGCGCCAAAAGCCGCAACTTGGAACCGAAAAACTGAAATTATAAGAAACTAGCCCGACTACTTCGCTAATCAGAGTTGACCATACTTGCCTGATCCTTTTTAATTGATAGCTTGATCTTTAAATAATTTGAGAGAGAAAGCATAGCAATTTTATGATTGAAATTCCGAAAGCCTACGAGCCTCACAGCGTGGAAAAAAGATGGTATCCATTCTGGAAAGATAAAGGCTATTTCAAACCGACTGGCGAAGGCGAAACCTACACCATCACCATTCCGCCTCCCAACGTCACAGGCTCGCTGCATATCGGTCACGCCCTCTGCTATACCATTCACGATACCTTGATTCGCTGGAAACGCATGCAAGGGTACAAAACGCTCTGCCTGCCGGGCACCGATCACGCCGGAATCGCTACGCAGAATGTTGTCGAAAAACAATTACGTAAAGAAGAAAAAATCACTCGCCATGATGTAGGGCGCGAGAAATTCGTCGAGCGCGTCTGGGAGTGGGTGAACAATTATGGCGGCGTGATCATCAACCAACTGGAAAGCCTCGGCTGTTCTTTCGATTGGGACAGAACAAGGTTTACGCTCGATGAAGCCTACGCGAGCGCTGTGATGGAATGCTTCGTTGAGTGGTGGGAAGCCGGATTGATTTATCGCGGCAATCGCATAACCAACTGGTGTCCGCAATGCCTGACGGCGATCTCCGACATAGAGGTAGACCGCGAAGATCGCAAAGGAAAACTTTACCATCTGCGCTATCCCTACACGGACGGTTCGGGCTTTGTGGTTGTGGCGACGACGCGTCCCGAAACCATGCTTGGCGATACGGCAGTTGCCGTGAATCCGAAAGATGAACGCTTCACAGACCACCTGGGTAAAGCCATCAATCTGCCCCTCGTTGGGCGAGAGATTCCTCTCATCGCTGATGATTTTGTTGATAAAGAATTCGGCACAGGCGCTGTGAAAGTCACACCAGCGCATGACGCAAACGATTTTGAATGCGGGTTGCGCAACGGGCTTGCGCAAATCGTCATCATTGATGCAAAAGGCAAGATGACCGATGAAGCAGGCGAAAATTACGCAGGGCTTGATCGCTTCGAGGCTCGCAAAAAAGTTGTTGAAGATTTAGAAACGCAAAACCTCATCGAAAAAATCGAAGATTATATTGTGCCAACCGCTTTGTGTGATCGTTGCAGAACAGTGATTGAACCGCGTCTTTCCGACCAGTGGTACGTGAAGATGAAAGAATTGGCGCAGCCTGCGATTGAGGCTGTGAAAGACGGGCGTGTGCGCTTCATCCCTGAACGCTATAACAGAATTTATCTGAACTGGATGGAGAACATCAAAGACTGGTGCATCTCGCGGCAGTTGTGGTGGGGTCATCGCATTCCTGTCTGGTACACCGAAGACGGCGAAGCGTTCGCGGCGCGCAATGAAGAGGACGCGAAACACAAAGCCAACGGCAAAGCCATCAAACAAGACGAAGATGTGCTTGATACCTGGTTTTCTTCAGGTCTTTGGCCCTTTGCAACGCTTGGCTGGCCGGATATGAACGCTGCTGATTTAAAAGGGTATTATCCGACAAACGTCTTGATTACGGCGCAAGAGATTATCTATCTGTGGGTGGCGCGAATGATTATGTCAGGGCTTTACTTCACTAAGGAAATTCCTTTCCCAGACGTTTATATCTATGCGACGGTATTGGATGAAAAAGGTCAACGCATGGCCAAATCAAAAGGCAACGGTGTTGACCCGCTCGAAGTGATTGAACTTTACGGCGCGGATGCGCTGCGCTTTGCCTTGCTCATACGCACAGCCAAAGGACAGGACATACGCTTTGCGCCGCTGGAAAAAGATAAAGAGACACAAAAACCAATTCGTCATAAACAGGTCGAAGAAGCGCGCAATTTCGGCAATAAAATCTGGAACGCTTCGCGTTTCGTGTTGATGAATCTCGGCGAGACTGCAAATATCGAAGCCAAGTGGATTCCTTCCGACGCCCTTGCTGACCGTTGGATTCTCGCCGAGTTGAATAAAACGATTGAGCAGGTGACGGCAGCGCTCGATGATTATCGTCTGAATGATGCTTCACAAACCCTCTATCATTTCTTCTGGGATGATTTTTGCGATTGGTACATTGAATTATCCAAATCGTTAGTCGCATCGGGCGAACAGACAGAAGAAGCCATTGCGGCGCGTTGTCGAATCGTTTATGTGCTGGAAAAGAGCTTGCGATTATTGCACCCGTTGATGCCGTTTATCACGGAAGAAATCTGGCAGATGTTGCCGCACGAAGGCGAATCAATTTCCATCGCGGCGTTCCCGACCACTGACGCTGCTCACGAGGACGCAGCGGCGCAACAACAAATGGAAATCCTGATTGGTGTGATTACCAAAGTGCGAAATATTCGTTCGGAAGTAAACGTGCCGCAATCCAGCAAAGTGAAATTGCACCTGGCAACGACAGACGAAAATGCCAGGAAAGTAATTACCGATAACAGTGATAACATCAAACGCTTAGCCCGCGTTGAAGAGATAACCATTGCAGACGCCTTGCCCGCCATTGACGCTTCGGCTCGCGCTGTCGTGTCAAGCATAGATTTGCTGGTGCCGCTTGAAGGCTTGATTGACTTTGTCAAAGAGCGCGAACGCATCAGCAAGGAAATTAGCAAACGCGAAAACGAAGCCAACGGTTTGGCAACGCGACTCGGCAATCCTTCATTTGTTGAGCGTGCCTCTGCGGAGGTCGTACAACAAGCCCGCGAGCGCCACGCAGAGTTGAGCGCGGAAATCGAAAAATTGAAAGAGAGTTTAAATGTGCTCGGCAACGAGACTCGCGGAACTGACGACTAGACTCGACAGATTTTCCAGGCTTAGAAATATGCAATTAGATCAATCAACAATCTATTCTTACGCTGCGGACTTTTTGAAAGAAGACATGGGACGCGGCGACATCACTTCGCAAGCGACCGTGCGCGGCGGCACACGCGGGCGCGCACAAGACAGGCATTGCCTGAACTCTAAAATCGTGTAAAGTAAGGGAGAGGACATAACCCATGAAAACAATAACTGCCGAAAAGGCACAAACAGACTTATCAGATTTGTTGGAAGAGACTGCCATCTCTCATGAACCGATTCACATTTTAGGACAAGCAACCAATGGGGTTCTAATATCTGAGGATGATTGGCGGTCAATTCAGGAGACTCTTTATCTTCTATCAATACCGGGAATGCGCGAATCAATACAAGAGGGGTTGAAAACATCGTTGGAAGAATGTGCTCAGGAGTTTCACTGGTAATGTGGCAACTCGTTTTTACAAAGCAAGCTCAGAAAGATGCGCTCAAACTTGCCGCTGCTGGCCTACGATCGAAAGCTGAAAAATTACTAGATATCTTACGGAACAATCCCTTTCAAAATCCGCCACCCTACGAAAAACTGGTAGGGGATTTAGCTGGAGCATATTCACGAAGAATTAATATTCAGCACCGTCTTGTTTATCAGGTCTACGAGGATATGCGAGTTGTAAAAGTATTGAGGATGTGGACGCATTACGAATAAAGATTCGACATTACCAATCATATGTGACAAAAGATCAAGTCGCAGAGAGGGGTGTGACGTTCAACAAGACAAGCCTGACTCGGCGTTCGACCACAGTCGTAGGGCACGGATGAGTTTGTTCCAGTGGGCTTCGAGGCGGCCAACTTCGCAGTAGACGTTGGTTATATTGACTAAGAAAGATTCGAGAAGCTTTATCGTTTGACTGATGACACGGCTTCTCTCATTGGCGGTTTTACTTCGTAATTTAGTAGGAGAAAAAACGGACGCCGGACACCAGACACTAAACGTAAAGACTTTTATGCAATTAGATCAATCAACAATCTATTCTTACGCTGCGGACTTTTTGAAAGAAGACATGGGACGTGGTGACATCACTTCGCAAGCGACCGTGCGCGGCGGCACACGTGGGCGCGGTAAATTCCTTGCGAAACAAGACTGTGTACTTTGCGGACTGGAAATCGCCGAAGCGGTTTTCGTCGTCCTTGACCAGGATATTCGTATGGAATCGCACAACTACGATGGCGATGTTCTCAAGGCGGGAACCGAATTCGCACGCGTTGAAGGACAGGCGACAACTTTGCTTGCGGGTGAACGCACGGCTTTGAATCTGGTGCAGCGCTTATCAGGCATAGCAACTTTAACCAAAAGCTTCGTTGATAAAATTGTCGGCACAGGGGCAAAGATTATTGACACGCGAAAGACCACGCCTGGGCTCAGACTGCTTGAAAAATACGCCGTCAGTATTGGTGGAGGAACCAATCATCGTTTCGGTTTAGATGACGGTGTGTTAATTAAAGATAATCATATCGCGCTTGCCGGTGGCGTCCGTCGTGCCATTGAATTCGCCCGTCAAACGGCGCATCATCTGTTAAAAATCGAAGTCGAAGTCGCCAATCAAACGCAACTTCGCGAAGCTTTAGCCGCGAAAGCCGATGTCATTATGCTCGATAACATGACAACCGATGAACTTCGCGAGTGCGTGAAGATTGCCAGAAACACTTCGCCTGATATAATCCTCGAAGCCTCTGGCGGCGTAAATCTTTCAACGGTTCGACAAATCGCTGAATGCGAAGTTGATTTGATTTCAGTGGGCGCAATAACGCATTCGGCTACGGCGATTGATATTAGCTTAAAAATAGCTCCAATTTAGAAGGCAGATACCAGATGCCAGATGGTAGATGTTTAGCCCTGTTCTTCCTCTAACATCCGACATCTGATATCTAACATTCTGACAAAGGCAATGACGATGGAAATCAGAAATGAGCGACTGCGATTCGACTACGTGAAGGCGCAAGAATCGTCGGAAATATGCGTAGTAGAAGTTGCATTGAGTTTTGCCGGTCGCACCTTTCAAAAAGCGGCTAACGGCAAGAGCGACGAAATCGGACGGCTGAAATCGGCTGCAGTAGCCACTTTGGAGGCCGTCAAGGAAGTTGTCGAACATCGTTTCGATTGCACTCTCGCGGATTTAGACCACGTTCATGCGCTCGGGAAAAATCTGATAGCCGTTCTGGTTGATATCAATTTCGAAGGCAAAGATTTTCAAGTGTTCGGCAGTTGCCAGATTACCGATAACGTGCTGGATGCCGCCGCAAAAGCCGCGCTCAACGCCACCAATCGCTTTGTTGAACTAGCCAATCGCAATTGATTCAATTCGATGAAAACCAACAAAGCCTCATCAAGCCACAGCGAAAAAACGCCTGAGCCGTCGGAAGAATTAGGTGCCATCATTCTTCATTTCGATGAACTCGCGTCAACCAATGATACGGCACGCGAACTTGCCCTGGAAGGCGTGATCGCAGGCCTCGCCATCGTCGCCCGCAAACAAACGGCAGGCAAAGGAAGACAAGGTCGCAAGTGGACTTCGCCAATGGATGAAGGGCTTTACCTTTCAATCATCCTCAAACCCAAAACCACTCCCGTAAAAGCTTCCCTGATCACTTTGGCAGCAGCCATCGCCGTAGCCGAAACCTTCACGCTCGATTTTGAAACGGAAGCGGATATCAAATGGCCAAACGATGTGTTGATAAATGGGCGAAAAGCGTGCGGCATTCTCGTTGAATCCGCTATCGAAAACACTCGTTTGCAATATGCGATTCTGGGGATCGGCGTCAACCTTGCACAAACAGAATTCCCTGATGAATTGAAAGAAAGCGCGACTTCTCTGTTTATCGAATCGCAAAGAGCCGTCTCACCTGATGATTTTTTGCAGCCCCTTCTGCGGCGACTCAACTTGTGGTATCCGGCTTCCATATTGCAGCCTGAAAAAATAGTTTCGCGGTGGCAGGAGCTTTCGAGCTTTGCGAAAGATTGCGCTGTCCGTATCATATCGTCAGAGGCGGTTATCGAAGGCGTAACGCGAGGCATAACTTTGAGCGGCGCGTTGCGCGTTGAGCTTGACGATGGCAAAACACGCGAGATCGTTTCAGGCGAAGTATCTTTAAGAAAGGTGACAGGTGATAGGTGACAGGTGATAGGGAAAACAGATGCGGTAGTAAACTGTTCCCTGTAACCTGTTCCCTGTCACCTATGAAATATGCTTTTAGTTCTTGATGTTGGAAACACCAATACAACGCTCGGTCTATACAACGAAGATCACTTGACGCATAGTTGGCGGCTGACGAGCGAACGTCAGCGCACGGTTGATGAATATGGCATGATGTGTCGGTCGCTGCTACAGCTTTGCGATTTGAATTCCGATTCCATCACCGACATAGCGGTGTCGTCCGTCGTTCCGCCGCTCGATTTCACGTTGTACAAAATGGCTGAGATTTATTTCAAGGTGAAGCCGTTATTTATCAGCGCAAAGAATTCGGGAATGCCTTTGTTGATAGACAATCCTGCGGAGGTGGGCTCCGATAGAATCGTCAACGCGGTTGCGGCATTTGAAAAATACGGCGGCGCTGCCATTATCGTGGATTTCGGCACGGCTACGAATTTCGATGTCATCTCGAAAAACGGCGAGTATATGGGTGGCGTCATCTGCCCGGGCATACAGATTTCGGCGGACGCTTTGTTCCAACGTGCCGCGCGTTTGTACCGTGTAGACATTCGCCATCCTGAAAAAGTGATTGGCACAAACACCACGGCGTGTGTGCAATCGGGACTCTATTACGGCAGCATCGGTTTGGTTGACGGCATCCTCGAAAAGATGATTGAAGAGATAGGCGAAGCGCCTCACGTCATTGCAACAGGTGGTCTCGCGCCATTGATTAGCAAAGGCTCGCGTTTGATTGAATCGGTTGACCAAGACTTAACACTCGAAGGCTTGAAGCTAATCTACCAACGCAACAAAATGGTCAGTCTTGCGTGAACAAATCACCAAAATGTGTTCAGGTTTCGGTGAAATTTTCCGCAAGCCTGCAACGACCCTTGGCGAATTTACAGAAAATTGCAGCACTCCCCAATTCATGATTATTGCTCTGGCGCAACCGATGAATCCGATTGTTAGACGACTGAACGTACAGCGTGTATGATGAGAACCCAAAAACGAAAAGGAAATCAAAACATATGCCTGACAATAAAAAATCTGCCCCGAATTCTGTATCAAGAAGAACGATGCTTGGCAGCTTGGCAAGCATCGGCTTGAGTGTCCCACTACTTGAAGTTACAGCAAATAGTCAAAAGCGACAGCTTGGCGTACAAAGAGTCAATCCTACCTTGCAGAATATGGTAGACGCCGCGCAAAAGATGTTGAATGTATTGGGGACTACTTTGCAAAGTAAGGCGCTCTTTCCGATGGATAGCGACGAGCGCTTCAACTGGCATTATATTCCTACGTTTGTCGGTACCTTGCCTAATGCTACGCAGATGAATTTGCATAAGCGAAGTGGCGTGAGCATTAAGGAGATGACGTTGGAACAGAGGCTTGCGGCTCACGCATTACTGCGTAGCGCGCTCAGCACGCCAGGGTATTTGAAAGCGACGGCGATTATGCACCTTGAAGATGTGCTTCGAGAAATCGAAATCACTTTAGGGAGAAATGCCAAAGAGGCTACGGCGATTCGTGACCCGGAACTCTATTTCTTCACCTTTTTCGGCAGCCCATCGAAAGATCTGGCGTGGGGCTGGCGCGTGGAAGGGCATCACCTTTCGCTGCACTTCTCTTTGATTGGCAATCGCCTGATCGCTCCTATGCCGGCTTTTATGGGGAGCAACCCGGCGGTTGTCGCTCACGGTACCCATGCAGGTTCGCGTATCTTCATTGCTGAAGAGCATCTTGCGCGCGAGCTTTTGATGAGTTTCGATACCCGGCAATCAGCACTTGCGGTGATTGCAACCACGGCACCCAATGAGATTATCACCAAAAATGATCGCAAAGCCGATTTAGGAACGCCCAAGGGTCTGGCGGTTGCGAAGATGACAGGCGCGCAACGCGACTTGCTGATGAAATTAGTGCAGGAGTATGCCGGCAATTTCAGTTCTGCTCTGGCAGATGTGGAGCTGAACAAGATCAGGACGGATGGCATCGAGAGGATTCATTTTGCCTGGGCAGGGAGTAACGAATTGGGCAAAGCGCATTATTATCGCATTCATAGTCCGAAACTGCTCATCGAATATGACAACTCGCAGAATAATGCGAATCATATTCACGCGGTATATCGCCATCTGGAAAATGATTTTGGTGTAGACATGCTTCGCCAACATTATGAAAAGAGCGCCCACCACAAGTAGATACATAGTTTCCCAAGTGATTTGTGGGAAGTAAGCAGTAGGCAGTAGGCAGTAGGCAGTAAGAGTCAGCAGCAATCAATCATTCATAAATAACCAAAGCTTGAAGCAAGTATTTACTGCCTACTGCCTACTGCTTACTGCCTACTATTCTCCTTTTGGTTTACTCGTTTTTGCAAGACTCCTTATCATTGCGATCAACTCAGCAGGTTCGACGGGCTTGGTAACGTGCGACTGGAACCCTGCCTCCAACGCCTGTGACTTATCTTCAACTCTTGCGTGTGCCGTCAGCGCGATGGCAGGAATTCTGTCGTCACCTGCTTGTTCCATCGCCCTTATTTTACGAATGACCGAATAGCCATCCTCATCAGGCATTTGGATGTCGCTGATAATAATATCCGGTTTCAACCAGTCCAGAGTTTTGAGGGCTTCCTCTGCCGAGGCGACGGCTGTCACCACCGCTTTACTCTGATTGAGTAACAGCGTAATCAATTCTCGCGCATCCATCTCATCCTCAACGACAAGTACCTTGATGCCCTCAAGCATAACTGCGAAATTCTCCCCTCCATCTTTTGTCATGCTGGTCTCGACAAGCTCATTTTTACCGATAGAAAAGCGACTCGATTCGTGAGCCAGCATAACCGGCAGATTGACGGTAAATGTAGCCCCCTCTCCTTCTCCTTTGCTAAATACAGAAACGCTGCCCCCGTGTAACTCGACGAGGTGTCGCACGATGGATAATCCTAAACCCAACCCTCCAAAAGCCCTTGTCATTGAACTATCCTGCTGACGGAAGCGGTCGAAAACATAGGGCAGAAATTCTTCAGGAATCCCTTTCCCGGAATCGCTGACGATGACTTCTACATGAGAGTGAATGCGCTGTAGCCGAACCTCTACCTGTCCGCCTTTGGGCGTGAATTTCACCGCATTCGACAGCAGATTCCAGATAACCTGTTGCAAGCGGTTCTCGTCGCCTGAAATCGGGCCGGCATTAGAGTCAAGTATGACTTGCAAACGAATCTCTTTGGCATCAGCCGCAGGGCGTATCACCTCAATGGTTGTTTCGATAACCGCCAAGAGGTTTACGGGCTGTACTTTAATATGCAGCTTACCTGTGATAATGCGGGAAACATCAAGAATATCTTCGATGAGTTGAGATTGTGAACGGCCATTGCGTTCTATGGTTTCCAGAGCCCGGCTTGCGGTAGCCTGATCGAGCCTGCCACTACGCAACATATTTGCCCATCCAAGCATAGCATTTAGCGGTGTGCGAAGTTCGTGCGAAACGGTAGCGAGGAATTCGTCCTTCAGGCGATTGGCAGCTTCCGCCTGACGGCGTGCTATCTGTTCACGCTCTAAGGATTGTTCAAGCTCCCGTTCACCGCGTCTGCGCTCGCTGACATCGTGAAAGACGACGATCACGCCAATCATTTTACCGGCAGGATTTTTAATTGGCGCACCACTGTCTTCAATGGGAATTTCTCTGCCATCTTTGGTAATCAGGAGACTGTGATTGGCAAGTCCCACAACGATGCCTTCCCGTTTTACGATTGCAAACGGGCTCTCAGCCGGGGCACGTGTCTCTTCATTGATAATACGAAATACTTTTTCGAAAGGCTTGTTGGCGGCCTCCGTCATCGTCCATCCCGTTAAAGCTTCCGCCGTTGGATTGATGAAACTGACAAAGCCTTTTATATCAGTCGCAATGACAGCATCGCCTATACTTGACAATGTCACACGCAACCACTCGCTTTGCTCCTTCAATCGCTTCTCAGCACTCCGGCGGGCGCTTGCAAATATCACCAGAGCCAGGAATAGAACCATCCGATTAAAAAACACCATGGCGAATCTTAAGGAAAATGGCGATAGGGTGGAGTAATAGTCAAGCGTTATTTCAAAGGCTATGGCCACAACCAGCCCTGGACCGATGCCGCCATACCAGGCACTGGCAATCATCAATAAAATAATCAGAGAAGTGACGTCGAGGTTTATGGAAAAATAGCGCCGCAGAACATATGAAAGTAGAAGGATCAGCGCAAATGACCCTAACGCCAATCCATAACGCAGCACAGCAGATCGTAGCTCTTTCATTATCGGCGAAATCCTGACCTGAGATTCTATAGGAAGGTTCCGTCCATAAGCCAGCGCAGAGGGATCAGGCGCTGGAATTATTATTGCGCTTCCCAGGCCCTTCACTTATTATTTTAACGGCTGGCATTTTATAGAAGCCCTCTCAAACTCTTGTCCCCACAAGATTTCCTGTTTGATTTTTCTCCAAATTAAAAATCTATCTACTGATTGATTCGCATCAGACCGGGAAGGTATTCCGGGCTTTCTTACATTCTCCTTTGCCCATGCATCCCTGCCTCAGCTCAAATGCAATCTCTTCAGAGATCACCACTGATTTTGCTGAGGAAGAGATCCCTCACAATTATGATCACTTGCTTTTCAACAATCCCAAAGTCCTTTGTGCTTGCTGCCCTGCTGCTCTTGCTGTTTTTGCCTGTCCGTAGTCGAGCCTTGCCGCGCTACCATCCGGAAGAGACAACCTGGCGTACCATGAATGTATGGCGGCAGGCGCAAGGCTTACCGCAAAACTCTGTCAAGACGATCTTGCAGACGCGCGACGGTTATATGTGGATCGGGACGAAAGGGGGGCTCGCCAGGTTTGACGGCGTCCGCTTTACGACCTTTGATGATCGGAACAAAAATCAATTGCGAGAAAATGAAGTGTGGGCGCTTGTCGAAGGTGACGATGCCAGTCTATGGATTGGCACCTTCGGCGGCGGCTTGAGCCGACTCAAGGATGGGCAATTTACCATCTACACCACGAAAGAGGGACTGGTTAATGACTTCGTAGTAGAACTATGCAAGGACCTTGACGGCAGTATCTGGATTGCCACCGATCAGGGATTAAGCCACTTCAAGGACGGAGAGTTTACCAATTATACGGTCAAGGATGGATTGACTCACAATACCATCCGCGCCTTGTACCTTGACCGTGATGGCAGCCTCTTGATCGGCACCAATAAGGGCGGATTCCACCGTTTCAAAGACGGAAAGATTTCGACACTGACGATTGAGGGATTGAATTCCAGCATGACCGTAGAGTCAATCCACCGTGACCGAGAACAGTCCCTCTGGATGGTTACATCGGAAGGCGTGTTCCGGCTGAAAGAAGGTCAAGTCAGCCACTACACAACAAATGAAGGCTTGTCTTCGAACTGGATTTTGCAAGTCCAGGAAGATGCACAGGGAAACATCTGGGTGGCAACGGAGAAGGGATTGGACAAATACCATAGGATAGAAGACTCTTTCTTCAAGGTTCAATCTACAGACGGTCTATATTCAATTTACAGTGATCGAGAAGGCAGCCTCTGGGTGGGATATATGCGTGATGGGTTGGCTTGCTTTCGCCAGGGTTTATTTACCAGTTACACAGCCAAAGACGGACTTACTGATGAGACAGCGATTACCGTTTTCCAGGATCGCAAGGGGAATATCTGGATCGGCACAGTTAAAGGGCTGATTCTTTTTAGAGATGGAAGATTTACGCCATACACTGACAAAGGTGCTTTATTCGACAGCCGCGTCAGTGCTATCGTCGAAGATAAAGGTGGAAATCTATTGGTTGGCACGGATCGTGGTCTGTTTCACTTAACATACGAAAAAGCATGTGCTGGTGGGCACTGCATGCCAACATCCACTCCCTTGATACACGAGTTATTCTCGAAAACGAGAATAACCTCAATTCATCACGATCAGGAAGGAAGGTTCTGGATCGGGACATCTTTTGAAGGAATCATCCGTTATCAGGATGGTCAGTTTACTTCTTATACGACCAACGAGGGTCTCTCCAACAATGCGATCAGAGGTCTCAGTCAGAGTCAGGACGGTGGTTTATGGATTGCTACAAAGGGTGGGGGACTCAATCACTTCAAGGATGGCAAGTTCACCGTCTACGCGGTTAAAGATGGTTTGGTCAGTGATAATCTCCAGGCGCTCTACACGGACAAAGAGAAGGCGCTTTGGATTGCTACTCGTCAAGGGATTAGTCGCCTCAAAGACGGTAAGTTTACTACGATCACCGTCAACGATGGCCTGTTTGCTAATTATGTCTATAGTTTCGTCGAAGACGACAAGGGGAATTTATGGATGGGTTGCGGCATGGGCATCTTCCGTGTCAATAAGCAGCAACTCGATGATTTTGCTGACGGCAAGATCAAGTCTTTCGTCTCTGTGGCTTATGGTCTCGAACACGGTCTCAGCAGTACCGTACTCGTAGTCGCTAACAACACTCCCTCATATAAGACCAGTGATGGAAGGGTCTGGTTTGGCTCCCAAAAAGGCGTCTCCGTCGTGAATCCGGAGAACCTCTCGGTCAACACCCTGACGCCGCCTGTGCATATCGAAGAAATCAGCGTTGACGACCGTAGTTTTGATCTGCATCAGTTGGCTGAAGCTGCGCCGGGACGCGGCGACTTGGTCTTCCGCTACACCGGTCTGAGCTTCTTTGCGCCGGAGAAGGTGCGCTTCAAATACAGGCTCGAAGGCTATGATCGAGACTGGGTCGAGGCCGGTGACCGGCGTGCCGCCTTTTACAGCAACATCGCGCCCGGCACCTACACCTTCCGCGTCATAGCTGCCAATAGCGATGGCATCTGGAATGAAGAGGGCGCCGCTTTCACGATCTACTTAGCGCCTCATTTCTATCAGACGTATTGGTTTTATGGCATTTGTCTAGGAGTGCTTGGACTGCTGGTGATCGGCGTACACAGGGTACGGATCCGGCAATTGCGGGCGCATGAACAAGAGCTTGGTCAGTTGGTCGAGCAGCGCACGGGTGAGTTACAAGAGCAGCGGACCTTCTTACGCAAGGTGATTGATCTCAACCCCAGCTACATCTTCGCCAAAAACCGGCAAGGTCAATTCACTCTTGCTAACCGAACGATTGCTGAAGCCTATGGCACGACCGTAGACAATCTGATCGGCAAGACCAATGCGGACTTTAGCCCTCATAAAGAACAGGCAGAGGAATTCCGCCAGGAAGATCTACAAGTCCTCGACTCCAAAACCGAAATGTTCATACCCGAAAAGGAATTCACCAGTATTGATGGGAATTCGCGCTGGATGCAGGTCATCAAGATTCCACTCCTCTCTGCCGATGGAGAAGCTCAACAATTATTGGCAGTCGCGACGGATATTACCTTGCAGAAGCAAGCCGCCATCGCCATGCAGCGCGCCAAAGAGACCGCCGAAGATGCCAATCGTGCCAAGAGCGAATTCCTCGCCAATATGAGCCACGAGATTCGCACCCCCATGAATGGCATCATCGGCATGACCGAACTGACGCTCGATACCGAGTTGGCTCCCGAACAACGCGAGTATCTCACCATGGTGAAAGATTCTGCCGATGCCTTGCTTTCGGTCATCAATGATATCCTCGACTTCTCGAAAATCGAAGCTGGCAAACTCGACCTCGATCCAGTTAATTTTCATCTGCGCGACAGCCTTGACGATGCTATAAAGGCTCTGGCTCTGCGCGCCCATCAGAAGGGGCTCGAACTGGCTTGCCACGTCCTGCCCGATGTCCCGGATGACTTGATCGGCGACCCCGGACGACTCCGCCAAATCATCATCAACCTGATCGGCAATGCCATCAAGTTCACCAGCGACGGCGAGATTGTCGTCCGCGTCGCCGTGCATAGTCAAGACCTCGAAGATACTCTGCTGCATTTCACCGTCACAGACACAGGTATGGGTATACCGCTCGATAAACAACAAGTCATCTTTGAAGCCTTCTCGCAAGCCGATGGCTCGACGACACGGCGCTACGGCGGGACCGGCTTAGGGTTGACGATCTCCTCACAGTTGGTCGAGATTATGGGCGGACAGATGAGAGTCGAAAGCATACCGGAAACGGGCAGCTCTTTTCATTTCACCGCCCGCTTCGGACTACAGAAGGAAGGCCTGGACATAGACCAGAAGAAACCAGAGATCAATTGGCGTCATCTGCCAGTGTTGATTGTTGATGATAATGCCACCAACTGCCGCATCCTCAAAGAAGTCCTCACCAACTGGCAAATGAATCCGACAGTTGCGGAAAGCGGACAACAAGCTCTTGATGCCCTCCAACAGGCAAAAGAGACAGGTGTTGCGTTCCGGCTAGTGTTGCTGGACGCCCAGATGCCAGAGATGGACGGTTTCACGTTAGCCGAAAAGCTCAAAGGAGATCCCCGTCTAGCGGGAGCAACAATTATGATGCTGTCGTCAGCGGGGCAACGTGGCGATGCCTTGCGCTGTCGCGAGTTAGGAATTGCGGCTTATCTGACCAAACCGGTCAAGCAGTCCGAGTTGTTTTCAGCCATCCTTACCTTGTTAGGGGCGTCAAGCGCACAGCAGAGCGGTGCGCCAGTCTTCACCGGTCATTGGTTAGGAGAAAACCGGGAGGGGTATCATATATTGTTAGCCGAAGACAACCGGGTCAACCAGAGACTGGCGGGTCGTTTATTGGAGAAGGCAGGGCATAGAGTGGTCATTGCGAGTAATGGGCTTAAGGCTGTCGCAGCCTTCGAGAAAGAAGCTTTCGATCTGATACTGATGGATGTACAGATGCCTGAGATGAATGGCTACGAAGCGACTGCGAGCATCCGCGAAAAAGAAAAAGTGAGCGGCGGACACATCCCGATCATCGCCATGACGGCGCACGCGATGAAGGGAGATCGGGAACGCTGTTTGGAGGCAGGGATGGATGGCTATGTCGCCAAGCCCATCAAGATCGAAGAACTCTTTGAGGCTATCGCCTTGTGCACAGGCATACAGACTGGCGAGGGGGAGTCAATTCCCGGCGACTCCACTACGGAAGGAGTATTTGATCTGGAGGAAATGCTGTCTCGCACGGGCGGCGACGAGGAATTACTGCGCGAGTTGGTGGACCTGTTTTTAGAAGAGTATGCAGGACTGTTGTTGGAAATTGAGGAGGCGATCGCGCACAGCAACAGTCAAGGGCTGGAGTTTGCGGCGCATACACTGAGAGGCTCGGTCGGCAACTTGGGAGCCAAATCAGCATACAATGCCGCAAAGAATCTGGAGATGATCGGACGAGAGGGAAACCTGAGTGGCGCTACCGAAGCATATGCCGTGTTACGGATAGAGCTTGAACGACTGCAACCGGCGCTTGCGATGCTGAGTAGAGAGGTAATGTCGCAAATCCCATAGAGCGGATTGCTACTGCGTGTTCGGTAACCTGTAGTTTGTCGTTGTTTCAATACGATTTATACCAGGCAGTAGAGCCTCCGGCGATTTTTATCTTTTACGAGAATTGGCAGAGTCGAGAAGATTTGGAAAATCATCTTCAATCGCCTCACGGTTCGCATTTTGATAGAAATACGAGCGGCAAATTCGCCAAGCCGGAAAAAATTATTCTTTTGTCCAAACAAGAGTCTTAGTCAACAAGTAAGAATTTGATTCCTTCCCTTTACTTAAAGACATACCAATACCACTTTGAGAGGTAGTAAGATTTTTGAGATTCGTAGCCCTCATATTCGCGTGCGTCAAATATATTAATGCCAAAAATAATCCCTCTTCTAAAGATCTGGCGCATCTACAACCTGGCAAATTCAAAGACCCGAAAAATCATTGTGGGGCATCAATCTAACCTATCTGGGTAGCAAAACTGGTATCTATGTAATGTACGAAAAGACATCATCACGCCAGTGAAGTGGAAAAATTTACATAGATGGTGATAACCAGTATTTCGCAATCAATTCGCAATCAGTTTCTTAAAGTTTGAAATCACGCCGTTTAGCAAGATAGATTGTTTTAATCTCAGGATGTTTCGCGAGTTGCACGGTATTTGCAACTGATTCTTGCAGGATGACAAGGTTTCAGATTCATTTGAATGTGATCGCTGTTGGCTGCTTAGGCATTGGCAACGCAAAGACGGAAGATACAAGTCTTTGCTCGCCTCTTTCCTGTGCACCAAATCTTGAGCCCCATCCGAATGCAAATCGTTCTAAGCTGAGCCGGTTCGAGATCCTTACGCAAGACAGCGATACCGGCTTTCAATTATATGAAACCAATCTCATTGAAAATGGAGAACAATATGAAAAAATTATCACTAATTAAATCTCTGGTAGTGGTGCTGAGCCTGACAATGACCAGTTCGGTTATGGCATTTCAAAATGGCGGTATGAAAGACAATGATTCGCGCAAGGTGCAAACTCAGGTTGCCTCCGGGCAAAAGATGAAAGTGCAGGGCACCGTCATCAGTCGCGACAACAACACTCTCATTGTGCGTAATACTACCGGTGCCGAAATGACCGTGCAACTTTCCGGTAATACCAAGATAGAAGAGAAGAAGAGCAATCCATTTCGCGGCTCCAAGAAATATTCAACAGATGAAGTAATTCGCGGTTTATTTGTTGAAGTCGAAGGACGCGGCGGCTCTTCTGGCGATCTGGTTGCCGAAAAGATCAAGTTTTCCACAGACTCTCAAAGAGTAGCTGTTTCGATTAACTCTCAGGTTGCGCCGGTCGAAAACCGACTGGGAACAGCAGAAGGTCGCCTTACGGAAGCTGAGCAAAATGCACAGCGTTTGTCGGGTCAACTCGACGAGTTAGCCCAGGTTGCCAATCTCGCCAATGGCGGTGCGGCGGCAGCTCAGAAGACAGCCGAGCAGGCTTTGGAAGGCGTCAGCAAAACCAACGAGAGAATCTCTTCGTTAGACGATTTTGAAGAGAAGAAGACCACAACGGTCAACTTTAAAGTAGGCAGCGCTGTGCTTACTCCTGAAGCCAAAATGATGCTTGATGAGGTTGCCGCGCAAGCCAAGACTGAGCGCGGATTCGTGCTCGAAGTTCGTGGTTTTGCATCGGCTGATGGTTCTACGAGTCTCAATGACCGTCTGAGCGAGCGTCGCTCTGATGTAGTGGTTCGCTATTTGGCGCAACAACATCAAATTCCGCTTCGTCGTATTATTCTTCCGTTTGGCTACGGCGAAGCAATCCCTGTGGCTGACAACAGCACTCGCGAAGGGCGAATCCAGAATCGTCGCGTTGAAGTGAAAGTTTTAGTTAATCGTGGACTTACGTCTCCGAGTGGCCCAAGTTCAGTGAGCAGCAGCTCTTCTCAGCGCTAAGCAAGCAGGTAGGCTTGAGGCGTGACCATAGGTTTGAATTCGCATAGCTATCCGGATTTGTAAGAATTGGATAGTGAAGCAAGCCCCCTTGAACCTATGTCCACGCCTCATTTCTTTTGTCAGACTTCTAGATTGCTGCCTTGAACTTGCAATGATAAAGGTCAGGTATTGCAAGATCGAGGATAGTTGTCCTATGTGATCTGGGTGTTGTAATTCAGGTTAGCTGAGGCTAAATTTTAATTGGAGTAAAATTATTTTGCGTTCATTTTTCCTATCAATATTTTTCATCCTGTTGTTGAGCCTGACTCTGCTGACAGGCTCAGCAAACACTGGGCAGGGCGATCAAATTCAGATCGGCTCATCAGGGTTACAGGATAAGCCTGCGCAAGAGCCCATTCAGGATCCTAAGAAAAAGCCTGCGCAAGAGCCCGTTCAGGATCAAGATGAACCACCGCTACGCCTCAGTTCGCGACTGATTCTTGTACCAGTTTCTGCCTCAAACAGCTCAGGCAACCCTGTTAAAGATTTGAAAGTTGAAGATATTGTTATTGAAGAAGAGGGCCGTCCTCAGAAGGTTGTTACTCTAGGTGAGCCAGGGAAGACAGCTGTCGAGATCGCCCTGCTCCTGGATGTTTCAGGTAGCACAAACGATCAGTTCGCCTTCCAACAACTGGCTTCTGTTCAATTTATCAAAGAAGTGCTCAAGCCCAGCGATGCGGTCTCGGTATTTTCGATAGGGCTTACTCCGAAGATGGTGATGGGGCGAACCACCAACAGCGCAGAGGCTATCAAAGGTCTCATGACAATTGTACCTTTGAAGGAACCGACGGCTTTCTTTGATTCAATAGTTGAAGCGGCGCACTACCTGAACAAGAATGCCGATTCAAGCAGTCGGCGTGTACTCATCGTTATTTCCGATGGCGAAGAAAATTTCAGCAAAAGCCATAAACTCAACGACGCACTTCGAGAGTTACAGAAAAACGATTGTCTTTTCTATGCGATCAATCCGAGCGGGGACAGCATCAGATTAAACACCATTAGCCTTAAAGGCCATGGCTTTATGGAATCTATGGCATCACAGACCGGCGGGAAAGCTTTTAACTTGAGAAGAGTTGAGGAATTGGAAACAATCTTCCACCAGATAGCAGAGGAACTTCAATCGCAATACCTTTTTGGTTATTACTCGTCCGATGAGCGAAACGAGGTCGGATTCAAGCGCATCACTGTGCGCGCTCCAAGCAGGCCGGAATTACGCATACGCACCCGCCAGGGTTACTATGTATCGAAAAATTGACTAGCTGAAAAGGCAATTTTGGAACGCCAAATAGCATTAGTCAAACCAATCAGAAATTTTTGCAATTGATCCTCGTGCGGACTTTTATCAAATCAACTTCGCAGACCCAGAAAATTAGCCAAAGAAATGCAATCGCGCTTCTAGTTGTATAAATCGGCATCTGCTGCGACTGCAAAGGCGACGCGCAAGGTGTTTGACTGGTGTTGCGAAGCTGCAAATAGCTTTCAAGACACTGCACAAATCGGCTGCCGCCTTTGCATCTGTTTCAATTCCCCCTCGGTCGAACACGGACATCATCAAGCCAGAGCTGCGCTCCCCTCTCATTCGGCAGGTAGAACCAAATTCCGAACTGTTTTTGGCCGCGCGGTAGCTTGAACTTAAGCTTAGACACAGACCAGGACTCGTTCACCAAGACGGCATGTCTGGCGATCTCTTGTGCCATAAAATCCTCCCCCCACACGTAAACCACCATTGTTAAGGGCTGATTCATTTCCCCCCGCATGGATACGGATAGGGTGAAGCGTCTGGTCGGGTTCTCTTGGTCGGGCACCTGAACGACCTGCGACAAAAATACGAAGCCTTCGCCCACAGGGCGAGGTTCACTCTGATGGATGTGCAGCGAATACACTCCTTCAACCCTGTCGGTGTCATCCGGTGTCATTGTCACGCGGGCAGAGTTCGGGGCATCCGGGTGCAAGAGGTCATCAGAGTACCAGCCAAAAAGCGGCCCCGGCGCAAGAGTGAACATCTCGAACCCCGGGTCCACGAGTTGAAGCTCGGCGAGCAGCACATCCGAGCTATTGATTTGCGGTTTTCCAGTCAGTTGAGCCGGTGTGAACAGGCAGGCAAAAAGGACAAGCACGCTCGTGATTCGTCGCATAAAAATGTACTCCTTTCAAATGAACATGGTTTTTACAGCTTTCCACTTACTAACGGACGGAGTTGGACGTCATCCAACCAAAGTTGCGCTTCCTGCTCCGTAGGCAAGTAGAACCAAATTCCGAACTGGTCATAGCCAGATGGGACGTTGAAGGCGAGGGTAACCATAGACCAGGATCTGGTCACAGAGACTACCTGCTTGGCGATCGCCTTCGCGACCTGGTTAGGCTCCCACACGTAGACGTCAATTGTGACCGGCCCTTTCATCCGGCCCTGCATCTGCACGGACAACTCGAAGCGCCGGTTGGCAGTCTCGCCCCTGGGCAAGCGTACGGCCTGCGATAGAAACACCTGCCCGCTCCCCCGTGGTCTCGACTCAAGCTGATCAATGTGAAGCGAGTAGGCTCCCTCAACCTTGGTAGTGCTATCTGGGGTCATCGTCACACGCCCGAACCTCTTGTCATTCGGGTGCAGGAGATCATCAGAGTACCAGCCGAAGATCGGGCCACGCGCCAAGGTGAAGGCTTCAAACCCCGGATCTACGAGTTGGGGTGCGGCCAATCTAGAACCCCTATCATTGCGAACCTCAGGCGGGTTTTGAGAACGGCTGGCTGCCAAGTCCGAATTCTTGTCGGTTGGCATAGGCTTTTCAGAACCCGGGCGGCTTTTACTGAGACTTGGATTGGTGACAGCCCATCCCTTTGGTAAGGAACCAGCCTTATCAATCGTTGGCTCTTGCTCAAATTCTACCGTTGGATTGTTGCCTTGCGTGGTTGTCATTTGGTTGGCGGCATCGGCCTGACCTGGCCAATACCCTGCGGATGTATGGTGTCCGGTCAAAAGCCAGAGCATCACGGCTATTAGAACGACCGGTAAAACGAGAAATGGCCAGTGCCGGGTGAGCATAGGCATAGGGTTTTCTCTCAAAATCATGGCTAATCTCCTTTCGAGCGACTTTTTGGAAGCAAAGGATGCCGGCTGGTGTATCATATCGGGTAAAACGTTTCGCTCCACTACCTTTAATATGCTTTCCGCATAGGTTGCGGGTTCCACTCCCAGGCTGAGGACGCGCTCGTCGCAAGCCAGTTCTCTTTCAATGTTCAACTGGCGACAGGCATAACGAACCATGGGATGGAAAAAGAAAATCATGGATAACAAGGCTTGGAAGGGATTGACGTAGTGATCCATCCGTTCAATGTGAGCCAGTTCATGCTGCAGGATCGAGACTCTCTCTTCAACGGTAGTCCAGGAGAGGATGTCACAGGGAAGCAAAATCATTGGATGAACAATGCCTGTGAGCAGCGGCGCTTGAACATCGGCAGATAAACCAATGCTCACTCTTTTCAGCGAACGCAAATCCAGACCGGCGCAGCCCAGTTCAGCAAAGGATATTGGACGCGCCTGTAAGCGCGCATCGTGAAGCTTGCGGTATGAGATACACAGCCGCAAAAGATTAATCGTTGCCCCGATTCCCCAAGCAGCAAACAACCAGAACCAGATGAGTGAAGACCCGCCTAACGATACAGTGCGGAGAGAGGCTCCCCCTTCATCTTCCTTATCAACTTGAGCCACTGGACGCGTTGGCGAGAAGCCAGGAGTCATAGCCTTAGGAAGCCCAACGACATAGCCGAGTGGTACAGGCGGCGATTGTGGCAATGAAACGTGGCTGAATATCAATATCCAGAAAGGGAGGAGGGCAATGGCAATCAAACCTAGGAGCCAGATTTTATAGTGAAGGGCTGACATCCGGGGACGATACAACTTCTTAATCAACCAGACAAACCCAAGCAGCAAAAACGCCTGCCACCCCCACATAAACAGTGAGAGTATGGCCTGATGCGAGGAAGTAGACAAGAAGTTGATAAAATCCTCCATCCCTGCTCACCTCTTACTTTCTTTTGGATATTTGCAGTCGAATCTCATCCAGGTCTTTTTTGGTGAGGTCACCCGTTTCAACCAGATTGAGTACGATGGATGCAGCTGAGCCGCCGAATACGTGCCGGACCAAATGGTGGAGAACACCTTGGAGCGCTTTTTGTTGGCTCTCGCTGGCGCGATAGATATGTGTACGGCCTTCCGCCCGATGTATAAGATGGCCCTTTCGTTCGAGCACGCGAATGATCGTCAGGATGCTATTATAATGCTGGGCTCCCGGCAGGCGATCTTGAATATCTTTTACTGTAGCCTCGCCCAACTCCCATATGATACTCATGATTTCAAGCTCTTTATCTGTAAAGGTCTCTGATGGCTTTCTTGGCATATCTACCCTCAATCGCAACGTATTTATAAGTTTAAAATCGAAGACACAGTAACGTATAAATACGTTGTTGTCAATAAAATTAATTTGTAGGATCAGGAATCTTTGTGAGGAGCTTCGACCAGGATCGGTTAAAGCTCTGATATTGCAAGAGATGGATGATGAGCGCTCCCTGAAGGCGGCACGAAGTTACCCGGCTCCCAGGGTTTTTATAGATCAAGATTCTACGCCGATGAGGGAAGCTTGTTGGAGAGTTTTTTTCGATTTTAAATCTTTGACGGTTATTCGTATTTCATAAATGCCGGGTTCTAAGCCGAGTTCGATCATGCCGCCGATTTCAAGCCCTTTTTTGCCTTGTTTGATGATTCGCCCGGTCACGGGCTGCCAATCACTCTTAAACATGATCTTTTCATCTTGCACTATCTCCGATTGCAGAACTAAATCGGCGCTAATCGGCAATTTCGAAGCGTTGCCGTAAACTGTGAAAAAATAGGCGAGTAGATGGCCGCTTTTAAAAATAGGGATCCCTTGTATGACTTTTGCTAGTAAGAATTCTTGCTCTTGCGTTGGAGCCGCTTTCGTTGGGTTGGAAAATTGCTCCGTCGCCTTGACGCCTTGCGCATCCACTTTTACGCTTTCAGAGAGAAAGATAGCACTCATAGCGAGCTTGGTCTTTTGTAAATTGGGCACTTCGACCCAAGCCGTCGCCGTGCCTATCTTTTCGCTTGATGATTCACGAACACCTACGCGAATTTGATAAACTCCTGGCTTGAGCGAAACTCTTTTCACGTGGCGAAAGCCGTTCTGTTTCGCCATGCTCAGCCTTTGCGGTTGCAACTTGCCTTCTACCGTATCAACGCTTGAGGAAATCACTTTGCCAAGTTTATCAAAAATCAAAGTCGCTACTTCAAAGTTGAATGCGAAACGCCCGTTCTGTTGCTGATAATCGAAACCTTCGCCGTCAATATAAACTTGGATCCACACTTGCGAATTGTCCGTGTCGTTTTCTAAATAATTTGCGGAAGCTGCGACTCCGAGATGGGTGCGCGGCAAAGGCGCGATAATAGCATTGATCAATTGTTGGCGCGGCGTTGCGGCTTTTTCCTCTTTCTCTTTTTTGAAAAGCTCAGTCGGAAGATAACCTTTTTGTGCGCGAACGCTGTATTCGGGGTGACCTTTCACC
The DNA here is from genome assembly GCA_031389065.1 of Acidobacteriota bacterium. Classification (GTDB taxonomy): domain Bacteria; phylum Acidobacteriota; class Blastocatellia; order UBA7656; family UBA7656; genus JACQDB01. The sequence goes on from JANMSG010000014.1 coordinate 23,258, forward strand.
TTGGCAGTAATGCGGCGAAATTTGTTCAGCTCTTTATCTGTGTTCGGATAGTAAGCCAACACATAATAGACATGATTTTCTTCTAATACTTTTTTGACTGAGTTGCTCAAATCATTGGTGTTAAATATAAATCTGCCGCCTGTGTCGTGTGCAATTGCGTTCAAGCCATTTTGCATATCTGTTCGAGACATGGATATATAGCTCGCCAAATGCGGGCTTGTTATGCCTGTCGCAAAAGATGCGTCTCCCATGAAAGATGACGCATCTAGCCCTTTGGCATCAACCGAGTAGATCACTACACCGGAACGCGTGGCGTGAGTGACGACGGTTTGAATGTCACTGGTGTTTATCGTGCCGCGGTCTTCCATCAGGCTGAATCCATCAGAGAAAAGAGTGATTACACGTTGCCCGGGCATTTCGGCTAAATGGTCTGTCACATACTTGAGCGTTGATAAAGCTCTCTTGCGATTTATTAACGCAATGGCGAGTATTTCTCTGGCTGCTGCTCTGATACCGCATTCATCCACACCGCTAGGATTGGTGCATCTGCCGCCGGGAATTGCTGTACCTTCGGCAACCATGATTTGATAAGCAATCTGCCAAGCGGTTGGGTCATCCCGAAGAACCATTGACGCCAGGTAAGGAGTGAAATGACTGCTTTGTGAAGTGGCTCTGGCTTGTATGCGCTCTATGCCATAGCGGAGTAACTGGCGGTTTTGCGTGAATTATTCAGCTAATCCCAAAGACCCATTACTGGTCACCAGACAGACCAAATCCTGATCCGTCATCTGTTGGTTTACGAAACGCTTGAGAGCCTGTTTGACTAAGTGGGCACTGCCTGTGGACAGATGCAGCGTGTCAACAAATAGCACAATCGTGCGCGTCGGTGCAGGTTTTGCTCGAGGGAGTACCTCAACCGGATTCTCGCTTTTGTTGGTGTTGGAAGTGACGATTTTCTCACCGATTTTTTCGAGAGAAAAAAAATCCAGGGCTTGAGGAACATCGTTTTCAAATAGCTCGAAGTCGTCCTTTGTGAGATTGTCAATAAGCTTTCCACTTTTATCTGTGACAACGGCTCTGATTTCTACGAGGTTTGCTTTGAGCTTGAGAGTTTGGTCTTGCTGCTTTGCTTGATTGAGATTCTGAAAAGCAAACGTCTGACAAAGCATGGCTACAATACATAAAAAAGTAAGTAAACACCGAGTAAGAAATAACACTGCGTTGCTCCGCACTACATTCTTCTGCTTAGGTCCTGTTTGGTTAGATTGGTAACGACTCGTTCAACACAATCCGGAACCACTTCCCAGGCAATTTCGCGAATTACTGAATCGCTCAATTGGGAAACCACCTGACGAACAATCTCATCCATCATTTCCTTATTCATTCCTACCCCTTTCGAAGTAGTTTTTTCGAGATGATTTTCCTCTTTTGGTTGTGCGACTTCTGCTGGCGCGCTAGCGCTTGCAGGACTTGACTCGAATGGCATCGCTACAGGGGTAACGGCTTCAGCTCTATTTTCGGTGGTGTCTTGCGGAAGCGATGTTGCCAATTCCGCAACCGGGAAAGATTCGATGGAGACGGGAGTGAATTGAGTTTGCGCTTCCCACATATCTGATGCCAAGAACTTCTCTTCTTTTTCTGGCACTTCGTTTGTCACTGCTTCTTGTGCAGCGACTGCTTCGCTAGCCGATATGGAAGCGACGGCTACAGGCGTTCCTTCGTTTTCAGGTTCGGTATAGAAATTGAACTCAGCGCTCGAAGGCATATGCGCTTCTACCTCAATCGGTTCTGTTCCTGGCGGCATCATTACTTCAAAATCATTCGGAGAAGATTCTGCCACCGTTTCAACGCTTGGCGAACTCTCTTCACTGACAGGTGCCACGAATGAAAAATCTTGGGTTGCAATCTCTGAAACTGTGGCTTGGGAAGAGATTTCATTCTCAACGATGGCCTCGGATGCCAGTTCAAAACCGGTGAAGGATTCAGGTTCAGCGGATACCGATTCGCTAACCGATTCGCTAACCGATTCGCTAACCACTTGAGTTTCCGGTTCAGGCGTTTGCGGCGGGGAGGAAGAAATCACCGGTTCTTCAAATTCAAGAGGCGCGGCTTGTGCTGGCGCGTCAAAATTTGGATTCAGAAAATCGTTGAACACATCGCCCAAAGGATCTTCTGTTGAAAGCAGAGAAGAGTCGCGCTCTGACGAATCCTGGTAAGAAGCGAAATCTTTTTTCTTTTGCGAATAATCCGATGAGCCATTGCCATTTAAGGCATGATCGGAATCTCTCAAAGTTGGAGGAAAAGCATTTTCTACGGGCGATTCCAACTCATTGGTATCAAATTTCCGAGTCACGTGAGCCTCTACTTCTTCCACTTGATATTCTCTGGCTTGGCTTGATAGAGGCTCTACCCTGTCCCCTTCTAATGCCGGTAATTCTTGTGCGTCTTGTGCTTCGATAGTCTCGTGCTTTTTAAAATCCGTAACCCCATCAACAACTTGATTCTCGACTCCATCAACGGTCTGATGCTCGACACTCTCAAAGGTTTGAGCCTCAATATGACTTTCGAATACAGTAGGCTCATCGGTTCTGTTGTCGAAATGATCGGCGACATCGAAATCACCTAGTGGCATCGCTTCGGAGCTAGCGAAGTTTGACTGAGGGTCAAAAACATTGGCATCGTCGGCTGCGAAATCCGCGACAGCGGATATCTCCGGGGCTTGAAAAGAGCCATCAACATTGAATAAATCCGATAAAGGCGCTTGCGAGGTTTGCTCGAATGTTGAAAACTCTTGGGTGACCGGCACGCTTGCCGCCGGTTCAGCGTCAGCTGTTGAAGATGAGGTACCCAGGGAGAAGTCCAAAGTCGCTGGCGGCTCTTGCGGTTCACTTTTGCTGAAGTCGAAATTGTTGGGAAACGAATCGGCAAACGGCGTCTGATCTGCCATATTCGACGCAGAAACGCGGTCAGCAAAGACGCTCTCTTGAGGCGGAAATGGATTACTCATCGCCGAAAGGTCTATCGCAGGCATGTCCATAGGACGAGCGCTTTGAAGAGGCGCTGGTTCCGGTGCTGCCTGATGGTTCAAGATCTCTGAGGGTACGGGCAGGCTCTTTTTTTTCGGACTCTTCTCAATCAAATTCTTAACGGTTTCAACCAGAACGCGAGATTCGAAAGGCTTGGTAAGATGCGCATCCGCTTTTACACGGCGGGCTTCTGATTCATTAAACGGTTCGAAAGCGCCGACCAGTAAAACGACCGGAACGTCGCGGAATTGGGGATTCTGCTTAATTGCTTCGCAAAGCTCATAGCCATTTTTGCCAGGCATGAAAATGTCTGCGAGCACAAGGTCAGGGTCAACCTCTTTCAAACGACGTTCTGCCATATCGCCATTGCTGACTGATACGACTTCG
>JANMSG010000035.1:0-5903 GCA_031389065.1 Acidobacteriota bacterium
AATATGAATATCACAGGTGGGCGAACGCTCGCATCCTTGAAGCAGTGTCGAAGTTGACGGCAGAGCAATTCACCAAAGATTTGGCAAGCAGTCACCCATCTGTGTGCGACACCTTGACACATATGCTTTGGGCAGAGTGGGTGTGGTTGCAGCGTTGGCAAGGCAATTCCCCACAAGAGATGTTTGATCCAGGGGATTTCCCTGACCTCGAAACGGTAAAGAAAAAATGGGCGGAGGTCGAGCTTGAGCAGTCAGAATTTATTCAGGCCTTGACCGATGATTCGCTTCAAAATATTCTCTCTTACGTAAATCTGCAAGGCGAAACCTGGACGTATTCGCTATGGCAGATGATGCAGCAGATTGTCACACATTCTGCTTACCATCGTGGGCAAGTGACGACCATGCTGCGACAACTCGGAGCCGAGCCTTTGATGACCGATTTTCTACTATTTTTCGATATGCAATCGTAACCTGCCCGATGACGAAGTTCGTTGGGTACGACGATCTGAAAAGAAACAAGTAAAAATCAATTCTGTGCGCTTCGCTTCAGCGATTGCTGGTTTTTGAAAACGGCTTGTAACCACCAGCAGGTTTATGTGCGTTTAAAAAGTCCTGACTCCTCGCACAGGTGTGGGAAACGAGTGGGAATACCTCAAAGCAAAATTAAAACGATTTATGAAAAGGAGTGTGTAATGGCGATTAGTGAAGACAAATTGAATCAACTTTTAGGAAAATTTGTGACCGATTTTGGCGGCGCATTGCACGCCGGAATGGTCGTCATCGGCGAGTCGCTCGGGCTTTACAAAGCCTTGGCTGCCGCAGGGCCTTCGACATCTACGGAGTTGGCTGAGCACACCAATACCAGTGAACGCTATGTGCGTGAGTGGCTCAACTCGCAAGCGGCAGGTGGTTATATTGAATACGATGCGGAAGCGGGTCGTTACTTTCTTTCCGAAGAACAGGCTTTCACTTTCGCAGATGAAAAGAGTCCGGCCTATCTGCCCGGCGCGTTCATTCTTGCCAACGCCGCGCTCAAAGCGGTACCGAAAATCACCGAAGCTTTCCGCACAGGCGAAGGGCTAGGCTGGCACGAACACGACCACTCTCTGTTTCGCGGAACGGAGTTGTTCTTCAGACCCGGCTATGCGGCCAATCTTACCAGTTCGTGGATACCCGCGCTTACTGGCGTTGAAGCCAAATTGAAAGACGGAGCCAAAGTAGCAGACGTAGGCTGTGGGCTTGGTGCTTCGACCATTTTGATGGCGCAGGCTTATCCGAAATCTACTTTCATCGGCTTCGATTATCATGACGCTTCGATTGAAATGGCGCGGCAACGTGCTGAAGAAGCGGGGGTTTCAGAGCGCGTGAAATTTGAGGTCGCCAAAGCCAAAGACTATCCGGGCGAGGGCTTTGATTTCGTAGCATTTTTCGATTGCCTGCATGATATGGGCGATCCGGCTGGCGCGGCCTCTCACGTTTTGCAATCGCTTGCTTCGGGTGGCACCTGGATGATTGTCGAACCGTTTGCCGGAGACAAAGTTGAAGAGAACCTCAATCCTGTGGGACGCATCTTCTACTCGGCTTCGACTTTGCTTTGCACTCCCGCGTCGCTTTCGCAAGAGGTAGGTCTGGCATTAGGCGCACAGGCAGGCGAAGCCAGGTTGCGCGAAGTCGTTACCAAAGGTGGCTTCACACAATTTCGCCGTGCTACAGAAACGCCGTTTAATATGGTGTTTGAAGCGAAGGCTTGATTGATATAGAAGTCCAAAATGTACCGTAGACTGTCTAGTCTGCGGAAGTCTAGTGCCAGGAACTCACTGGAAAACCAGTGGGCTTTGATTCAAGTGCGCCGCAGACTAGACAGTCTACGGTACCTTCTTTGTCCTCAATGATTCATTTAGGAAAGCTATAGGTTACCGATAAAATTGATAGGGGCGCGCAGCTTGCGCACCCCTATCAATTTGAAACTCATCTGAGGGCGCACATACGCGCGCCCCTACACATTAAAATCTTGTGCTGTATCTGACGAAGACGCCTCTGCCGGGCGCGTCAATTCCCCAATCCACGCCGCGATAATTGCGGTCTCCTATATTTTCAAAATCAATCATGAACTCGTGGTTTTCACCGACGCGAAAGCCGCCGCGCAGGTTAAACGTCACATAACCGGGAACCCCGTTGAAAAGCGAATTCGCTTGCCGCGCCGGACCCAGTACACGAGTCTGTATCTGACTCAAGGTTTCGCCGCTTGCTTTCAAGGTGTCGTCCGCTGTTGCAAGCCTACCATCAGCGCCAGGGTTTACCAGACCTCGAACCGTTGCGCCGTTTTGAAAGAAAGCGGCGATGCTTGCACTGGTTCGTCTTGCCCCCGTGCGACGGTCAGCAAGGTCTAGGCTCGATAATCTCTCCTGACGGTCTGCCGCGTGAAGGTAAGGCTCCAGCCAGAAGCGGCGACCCGATGGCGCATAGCGCAGTTTCAACCATCCGTCCGGCGCCGGCGTGCCGTTTTTATCCTGCGTGTGCACATAGGTGTAGATGGTCTTCACAGACCAGTTTGCGCTGATTCGATAATCGAAGGTGTGTTCTACACCGAAGATGCGATTCTTGCCAAAGTTGGCGCGCACCAGTACAGGACTACTTGACGGCTCGACAAAGACCACGCCGTTGGCGAGTTGCGAAACGATAGGCTCACTTCCCAATCTGAGACCCACGGCGCCGGACGGCAAAATCAAAGATTGTTTGACGATATTGTCTTCAATGTCATTGATGAAAACCGCCAGGTCTGTGTCTATGCGCCCTTTGTAGACACGCAGCCCTGCTTCATAGCTGAGACTGGTTTCCGGTTTGAGTTGCCCTACGGCAAGACCTGTTGAAATTGCTTTATCATCGCCCGTTGAACCTATGGTTGCGTTGAGTCCCGCAATATCTGCTGAGGAAACCTCGTACCCCGTGCCGACCAGACCGAGCGAACCCAGGTCTGTCATATGCGGAGCGCGAAAGCCGCGCCCGACGTTTGCCATCAGACTCAAGCCTTCAAGCGGCGTCAATACCGCTCCGGCGCGAAAGGTAAAACTTGACACTTGTAGCGCATCGTCCGTCCAGAGGCGTTCGCCACCAACGACTGGCGAATCTGTGGCCCGCGCTCTGTAAGACGCGGCGCTGTAGCGCGCGTTCGCCATCAAACGCAATCGGTTGGGTATGGCTTCCCAGACATCTTGAATGTATAGGCCGCCGCTTTGATAGAGCGCGTTATCGGGAATGCGCGGGCGACGCAAGGTTGAAACATTGGTGACAGGGTTGACGCCGAAGGCTGGCGAATCCAGGCGCTCGCGATAATACTCGGCTCCAAACAAAATATTCTGGCGCGCCCCGATTAATTTCGTGGCGCTCGCCTGTAAGCCATGGATGTTTATGCGCTCGTACTCGTGCGTAATTGTCGAGCGCGGATTGCCGTTGCCCCCTTGATTGACGCGCTCTTCGCGTTGCGAGTTGAAAGAGTAAGAGGTCGTGAAACTGTCGAGCCAACCGAGTTTAATTTTGTCGTAGCGCACATAGAAAAGGTCATTCATCAAATTGCCAAGGTCGGCTATCAGATTGCCATCGCCGCCTATCAACTGGTCGTAACGCCTGCCGCCATCCTGTTGTCCGCGACTGTAATTGATGATGAATTGCGAATTTTCCGCAGGCGTCGAGTAGGCTTTGAGCATTCCGCCGTATTGCGTGAAGGCCGTGTCGGGCAAGCGATTGCCGATGGCTATGGTGGAGGGCAAATCGAAGAAGCGCGTTACGGCGTTGTGCGAGTCAATGCCTTTGCCGGGTCTGAGCGTGTTGACGCGTTTGCCTATGATATTGGCGAGAATACCGAAATCTTTTGTCGCATAAGAGGTCGTAAAATTGGAGCCGAAACTGGCGTCGGCGCTGTTGAAATGCAGAGCCGTTTGGCCGTGCAGATTCTTGCCGCCGGGCGAGTATTGCGGTTTGCGTGACAGGAACTGAACGCTGCCGCCGATTGCATCGCTGCCGTATTGGGCGCTGTTTGCGCCGCGCAGTACCTCGACCGCTTGCAAATTTGCAGGGTCAATCAAATTCAAAAATGTGTTGATGCCGCCGCGCTGGGCGGATGTTGAATAGCGTATGCCATCAACATAGACATTAACTTTGTTGCCAGCCACACCGCGCACGACGATGCCGGAAACCGTAGGGCTGGTGCGTTGAATATTGATTCCAGGCTCTTCGGCAGCAATTTGAGCCACCACGGTCTTCGCCCGCTCTGCGATGACGTGTTCATTAATGACATTCACCTGCTGAGAGATTTTCTCTATGCTTTCAACAACTCCTTGATTGGCAGTGACCGTAACGCTTTCGGCATCCAGGTAAGGCTCAATGGTTATCTCTAATTCAGAAGAGGTGTTTGGCGTATTAATCGCCTGCCGTTTGTTTGAAAAACCGCGTGCGCTGACCAGCAAAAGATAATTGCCATCCGAAATTTCTGCGAATGAAAAGCGCCCTTGCGCGTCGGTCTTCGTAGCAGCAACGGTTGCCTGTTGCGCGGTCAAAAGCGATACCGTTGCATCAGCAACCACCGCGCCGCTCGCGTCTTTGACGACTCCGGCAAGCGTCGAGCTATCGTGGGCAAAAACGGGAAAGGGTAAAGCAAGAAAAAAGAGCAATAAAATCAGGCTACTGGCGATCTTTCTTTGATGTTTAAATATGTCTGTCTTCACAAATATTACAATCTCCATATGGTATTTCGAGCCATCAAACTGCCGTAATGACAACTTAATTTTTAACAACCTCTATGTTGAGAACAGGATGAACCTCGTGCCATTGACGACCTTCATCTGCATCGTAGCGACTGACGCCGTACACTTTGACGCGACTGCCTACAGCAGGGGGTGCAAGGTTGATCGGGCTGATGATTTCGCAAATGATGAAAGGCTGCGGTTGCGAAACATCTTCAACCAATTTGAAGATTAAATCGCCATCCTCTGCGTCCACGCGGACTTCTGTAACATAGCCTTCTGCGACAACGTGCGTCTTGGTGTTGTTTTGAATATCCGAGATCGACACAGGGCGAAAGCTCCTGCCATCAAAGGGGCGGGCTGCATTGATGGTTGGAGTTGGTCTGGGCTTTTGCTGATTCAGAAAGAGAGCGAAACCCAGAACTACGAAAGCCATTCCTAGAATCGCACTCGCAAACAGCGGCGAAGTCAACACGCCACGCCACACCACAGGAGCTTTTTTGGGCGTTGGGATAAAAGGCATAGGAGTGTCATCTGCATCTAGCGCGGCAGCAATCGCCTCCCACCCGTCGCCTTGCGGCGCGTGACACGGCAATTGCACGGCAAAGCGATGCCCGTCGCGCAGGCGCGAAAGACGCGCGCGGCAATCATTGCAATCGAGCAAGTGGTCTTCCACTCGTTTGATGGTTTTCGCATCGAGTTCGCCATCAAGATACGGTGAAAAATTTTTCCATAAATCGAAACGTAAACATCTCATCATTGCTACCTCTTTGCGCGTTTCATAGAACTCGCCTGAGCGGCCTCAGACGCGATTCCAAACCCGAAAGCGCGCGACTTAACCGGGAAGCCACCGTGCCTATCGAGCAGTCCAGCACCTGGGCAATCTCTTCGTAAGAGAGTCCTTCCACATATTTCAAGACGACAACCGTTCGCAGCTTTGGCGATAATTCCAGCACCGCCTGTTGAATGATTTCCTGTCGTTGACTGCGCTCGTGTTCAAGGTCCGGCAACAGGGTCGTGTCTATTTCATCGCTGCTCCCCAAAATTGCATCAAGCGGCACGTACTGCGCCCCCGTGCGCCGGTTCTGGTTTAAGCATTCGTTGACGGCTATGCGGTAGATCCAGGTCGCCAGCGAAGATTCGAAACGAAAGCCCGGCAAGGCA
>JANMSG010000062.1:0-21593 GCA_031389065.1 Acidobacteriota bacterium
GATTGAACAAGTCCTGATGAATCTCGTCGTCAATGCCCGCGATGCCATGGAACAAGGCGGCAAACTGACTATCGAGACTCGGAATGTCTTCGTTGATGAAGGCTATGTCAGTCAGCATATCGCCGTCATTCCTGGTTCGTATGTGATGCTGGCGGTCAGCGATACAGGCATAGGCATGGACGAGCAGACCCGAAAGCGCATCTTTGATCCTTTCTTTACAACCAAGGAAATCGGTAAAGGGACAGGTCTTGGCCTCTCGACCGTCTATGGCATCGTCAAACAGTCGGGCGGCCATATCTGGGTCTATAGCGAGATGGGACAAGGAACGACTTTTAAGGTCTATTTGCCACGCGTTGACGAGGAAACCCAAGAATACAAGCCAAGCGCTCAACCACAAGAAGCGTTCTCTGGCACGGAGACCATTCTGCTGGCGGAAGATGAAGAGGTTGTCCGCAATCTGGTGCGAGACCTCTTAAAGAGGCAGGGGTATCAAGTGCTGGAAGCAGCCAACGGCGGCGCGGCGTTGTTACTTTGTGAGCGCCAACAGGGGCAAATTCATTTGATGATTACCGATGTGGTGATGCCGGAGATGAGCGGTCGTGAACTGACAGACCGACTGGCTTGCTTGCGACCTGAGATGAAAGTTTTGTATATGTCCGGCTATACGGATGATACGATTGTGCGCCACGGTATTTTGGAATCAGATATTGCGTTTTTACAAAAACCATTCTCTCCACATGCTCTCGCACACAAAGTGCGTGAGGTCTTAGATACAAAAAAGTAAACCGATTTTGGCATTTAGCCGACCTGTATTCAGAATATCTTAAACTAAAGACACGCCTCTTGTTCAAGTGGGCGGATGAATCTGTCAGTAAGGAATGACCGATGCTTTTTAAATTGAATCGTAATGGCCTTTCAAACGAAGTCTTAAATCGCCTCTTTCACCCGGATGTGTTTCATTGCCCGATAACAAGCTTCGAAAAGAGATATTGACACTTGCAGCTTGACAATAATGAGCCACGCTAATTAAATCCATTTTGAAAGTTACGTGAATGTGAAAGTGACAAACCATCTCAGATTGTCTGGTTTTCGTTTTTAGTTTGACAGTTGACGGCTTTCTGAAGATAAAAAATCTTTCCTGGCACTTTCCACATGTCGCGCGGTTGTTAAAAAAGAAAGGCTCAAATGACACTTCCTGAAGAGTTTCCCGTTGGCATCGTAGTCTTTATCTTTGGCTTGTTGATTGGCAGTTTCCTCAACGTAGTGATTTATCGAGTACCACTTGGCGAATCGATTGTCTTTCCCGGTTCTCATTGCCCAAATTGCAACGCACAAATAAAAGCTTACGACAACATCCCTGTCTTAGGCTATCTGTGGTTGGGTGGCAAATGCAGGGGTTGCAAAATTCGCATCTCTCCCGTCTATCCGCTGGTCGAATTACTGGTTGGCGCGCTTTACTTTCTATGCTTTTTAAAGGTTAGCAATCAGTTTCCGGTTATCGAACACGGGTCAATTCAATATTGGTTCGCATTGATTGCCAATATCGTTTTTGTGTCTTTAATCGTGCCGCTGATCTTCATAGATATGCGGTACAAACTATTACCCGATGTGATAACCAAGCCCGGGCTGCTCCTTATGTTGTTGCTGCGTGCTCTTGCACCTGACCCAATCGTGACAAGCATGACGCGTGAAACTTTCCATTTAACAGCTTGGCCCGATTGGAGCGTTGCTCTTATGGGTTCCGCGATAGGCGCGGCAGTAGGCGGCGGAAGTTTGTGGCTGGTGCGCGAAGCTTATTTTCGTCTGCGTAAGGTCGAAGGCATGGGGTTAGGCGATGTAAAAATGATGCTTTTCGTTGGCGCATTTTTAGGTTGGCAACTCACCGGCTTGACGATTTTCCTGGCGTCCTTGCTTGGTTCGATCGTCGGCATAACTTTGATTGCGCTTCGCGGCGGCAACACCAAAATGGAAATTCCTTTTGGTGTCTTCTTAGGTCCCGCCGCCATCATAGCCCTTTTCGTCGGGCAGAGCTTTATCCGTTGGTACTTAACAATGTATACCTGATCGAAGGCGAATTTTCTCACCTTGCATTACGATGACAGATACGTACACTTTCAGCGTTGGATTGAATCTATCTCGCATATTGGAGGTTCAGTTATGGCATCACTACCGAAACATGATTTGACGTTTGATGAGTATCTGGAAATCGAACGCAAAGCCGATGTAAAGAGCGAATATTTTGCAGGCGAAATGTTTTTGATGTCTGGCGGAAATCAAGCGCATAGCATCCTTGCATCAAACGCGATTCGCATACTCGGCAACCAATTATTAAAGCGGGATTGCATCGTCTATACCAGTGATATGCGTGTGAAGATTGACAAGACAGGAAAGGGAGCTTACCCGGATGTGTCTGTCGTATGCGGTGAAAGAAAATTTTTAGATGATAAGAAAGATACGCTACTCAATCCAACGTTGATTATCGAAGTCTTATCCGATTCGACTGAAGCTTACGACAGAGGCAAAAAGTTTGAGCATTATCAACAACTCGATTCTTTAGTCGAATACCTATTGATTTCGCAAACGCCTTATCGAATCGAACAGTTCATCAGGCGAGATGACAGGACTTGGACGTATAAAGAATTTCGCGCCGCCGATGAAATCGTGCAACTTGAATTCATCGGTTGTACTTTGTTGCTCGAAGACGTTTATATTAAAGTAGCTTGAGTCTTTGGCTAAAATTAAACCAATCAATAATCGCTTCAGCGCGAGTGGCAACTTGCGCAGTGATGTTCAGAGGTGCGTGATGATAAAGAAAATCTGCGTAATCTTTTTCGTGATTTCATTCGCAATCAGTTTTCCAAGCGCCCCCGCACACTCAGCTGCTCCTGAACCTGTGCGAGCCCGTAGCGGTATGGTCGCCTCCGTCAGCGAAATTGCTTCACGAGTTGGCGTTGACATGATGAAGCGTGGCGGCAACGCGGTTGATGCTGCGGTCGCTGTTGCCCTGGCGTTGGCTGTAACTTGGCCTTCGGCTGGCAACTTAGGCGGCGGCGGTTTTATGGTCATACGTAAAGCAAACGGTGAATCGGAAATCATTGATTACCGCGAACGCGCCCCACTTGCTGCAAGCCGCGATATGTATCTCGATAAAGCTGGCAACATCATTGAAGATGCTTCAACCGTCGGATACAAAGCGGCAGGTGTTCCAGGTACCGTTGCGGGCGCTTATCTGGCTCAAAAACGAAATGGTAAGCTGAGTTGGGCGCAAGTCGTAGAGCCTGCCCGCAGACTTGCCGCAGAAGGTTTTGAGATAAATTTTCACCTTGCGCGTAGTCTTCGCGGCAATGCAAAACTGCTTGCCAAATTTCCCGACAGCAATCGAATCTTTCTTCGTGATGGCAAATATTTCGAAGAAGGTGAACGCATCACACAGCCGGAGCTTGCAGCAACGCTTGCGAGAGTGCAACGGAACTGGCGAGATTTTTATGAAGGCAAGACCGCCGAGATGATTGCCGCGGATATGAAAGCCAATAGCGGTTTGATGACTTTGAAAGATTTGAAAGAGTATGAGCCCACCGTCCGTCAACCGCTAACGAGCAAGTATCGCGGCTATGAAATACTGACGATGCCACCTCCGTCTTCGGGCGGAGCGCATCTGATTCAAATGTTGAATATGCTTGAGCATTACGACCTCAGCAAGATTCCGCACAATTCATCTGACCATGTGCATCTGCTGGCAGAAGTGATGAAGCGAGCCTTTGCTGATCGCGCAGAATACATGGGCGATGCCGATTTCGTCAAAGTGCCTGTCGCTGGCATCATCTCGAAAAAGTATGCCGATGAACTCGTGAAGACGATTGATATGCAACGAGCAACGCCGAGTGTAAAAATCAAAGCGGGCGCTCCTTTGTCCTATGAATCAACAGAGACAACGCATTTCACGGTTGTGGATCAAGAGGGGAATGTGGTTTCAAACACTTACACTTTGAACGGTAGCTACGGGTCGGGTGCAACCGCCAAAGGTACAGGGGTTTTGCTCAATAACGAAATGGATGATTTTACATCGAAGGTTGGCGTGCCGAATATGTTCGGGTTACTGCAAAGCGCCAACAACGCGATTGAGCCGCGCAAACGTCCGCTATCAGCCATGACACCAACGATTGTTTTGAAAGACGGCAAAGTGTGGTTTGCGGTTGGCAGCCCTGGCGGACCTACAATTATTAACACCGTGTTACAGGTCGTTGTGAATGTCATTGACTACAACATGAATATTCAACAAGCTATAGACGCACCGCGCTATCATCATCAATGGATGTCCGATGAGATTCGCTACGAACCATTCGGCTTGAACGCCGACACGCGCAAGGAGCTTGAACGACGCGGACATATTTTCCCCAAGCGTTCTGGCGGCACAGGCGCAACCGAAGAGACAGGGACCGTAATAGGCGACGCGCAAGGCGTGATGATTGATGCAAAAACCGGTATGCGACTTGGCGCGTCAGACTCTAGACGAGGGGGCAAAGCCGTCGGGTACTGATTTTGCGGGAGCAAGGGGCAAGGTGAGAATAATCAGTCGTAGAGCCTTGAGAGAATTTTGGCAGAAACACCCTGATGCTCAAGCCCCGCTTCTCGCTTGGTACAATGTTACGAAAAGAGCGTCTTGGAATCATCTTGCCGATACGCGCAAAGATTTTCCTCATGCTGATGGAGTCGGAGAATGCACGGTTTTTAATATCAAAGGCAATGACTATCGTTTGATAACTGTCATTAAATACAAAGTGCAAAAGGTCTATATCATTCACGTACTCACGCATCAGGAGTACAATAAAGACAGGTGGGAAAATGACTGCGGTTGCTAATATAGATTTGCGAAAGTATGGGCGGTTGCTCGCTAAGATTCTTCCTGCGGTAATCGAGACGGAAGAAGAAAATGAGCGTATGCTTGCGGAAGTAAAAAAGCTGTTAAAGAAGGGCGATAAAATCTCGCCGGAAGAGGAAAAGCTATTCGAGTTGATGACCAAGCTCATTGAAGACTTTGAGGAAAAACATTATCCGATTCCTGAAGCGCCGCCCAACGCTGTCTTGCAAATGTTGATGACAGACAGAGGACTGCGACCAAACGATATGCAGCGCATCTTTAAAAGTTCAAGCGTAGTGTCAGGAGTCTTGAGCGGCAAACGCAAAATCACCAAAACACAAGCAAAAGCGTTGAGTGAGTTTTTCAAAATGCCTTTTGATCTTTTCATCCAGAGCACAGATAATTCATCAAAATAGTAATCATTACATCGAGAACAAAACCGAATGACAATTGAAGAACAAATATCTTACTTAAAAAAAGGCGCGGTTGATTGCATTTCTCCTGAAGATTTGAAACGCAAACTCGTAGGCGCTGAAAAGACCGGGAAGATGCTTCGCGTCAAAGCGGGATTCGACCCAACCGCGCCCGATATACATTTGGGTCATACGGTTCTCATCCGTAAGATGCGCCATTTTCAACAACTTGGTCATCAAGTGATTTTCTTGATCGGCGATTTTACGGGTTTGATCGGCGACCCTTCCGGGCGTTCCGCTACCAGACCCGCGCTGACGCCCGAACAGATTAATGCGAACGCGGAAACCTATAAACAGCAAATCTTCAAGTTGCTTGATCCTGAAAAGACAGAGATTCGCTTTAACAACGAATGGTTTTCGAAATTCTCTGCGGCGGATTTTGTGAAGCTAACGGCGAAAGCCACGGTCGCGCAGATGCTCGAACGCGATGACTTCAAAAAGCGTGTTGAGTCACATACGCCCATCAGTGTGTATGAGTTTTTATACCCCTTAGCGCAAGGTTACGATTCGGTTGCGCTTGAAGCAGACGTAGAGTTAGGCGGCACCGATCAGAAAGTCAACTTGCTGATGGCGCGACAAGTGCAACGCGAATACGGCGTAACTGACCCGCAAATTGTGATGACGATACCTTTGCTGGAAGGGTTGGACGGCGTAAAGAAGATGTCCAAGAGTTTGAATAACTACATAGGCATCACCGAATCACCGCGCGATATGTTCGGCAAAGTCATGTCTGTAAGCGATGAGTTGATGTGGCGTTATTACGAACTGCTAACGGATTTAACGTCTGGCGAAGTTGCAGAGTTGAAAGAAGCGAGCGCCAAAGGTGAGCGTCATCCAAAAGCAATTAAAATGGAACTCGGTCGTCGCATTGTTGCAGATTTTCACTCACAAGAGGATGCGCAAACCGCAAGCGATGAATTCGATATGATGTTCCGCGAGAAACAAGCGCCTACGGATATTCCTCTAATCGAAAGACCCGTCGAAGCGATTAAGCTGGTGAAACTTTTATCAAACGAAGGGCTGGCGACTTCCGTTGCCGAAGCGCAAAGATTGGTTAAGCAAGGCAGCGTTCGCCTCAATAACGAACGCGTCAGCGATGTGAAACTCGAAGTCGGCTCAAACGCCTATGAAGAAGTTTTGATTCAAGTCGGCAAGTTAAAATTCTTGCGCGTCATCTTCATATAACCATTTGCTCGCGAAGGAGCGCGCATAGTCCTGCCCGCCTGTTTTCAAAGTCATGCAGACAGGAATGTCTGCGCTCCATCGCTGTGTTCTCTTTCGCTTACTGCTTGCAGGTAGTGGTAACATAGGTTCGAGCAGATTCTACTGTTCATTTGGAAGGTCCGTTGGATACGATTCTCTTTCCATTTCAAGGGAAATCTACTCGATTCAACTGACATTCGCACATTTTCTAAATAGACTCGGCAGCAATTGATATAGATTTACAGGCATTCGATTCTTTGCTCCTCGCAAAATCGAATCTTCTAACTCGGGGCATTTTTATAGCCTTTCTGAATGATTCGTGGAGAGGAGGCAAGGTAGCGTAGACTGTCTAGTCTGCGCAAGTCTTGCGCCGAGAATGACCTGGAAAGCAAGCAGATGTTTGTTCCAAACAAGCGCAGACTAGACAATCTACGCTACATTTAGGATTCCTATATATGCTCAAAACCACAATTCAAAAAGGAGAAAACCAATGACATTCAATCCGGGCTTTAACAATACGGAGGCAGAATCACTCATCTCTCTACTTGCTCGTTTGGAAGGCACCTCGCCTCCGCCGCTTCAAACTCCGCCTCTACCGCTAAATTGGACGCTGGTTTATGACTCGCCAGTGATCGGCGTGTTCGATAACAAGTGGCAGCTTTACCAATATACGGATAATCAAGTCACGCAATATGCTGTCCTGATTAGAGGAACGGTCTCGACAGCCGGAAGTATCCTTGATGATATTTTGGCGGTGATGATACCGGCGAGCGGTTCCATCACAATAGATTCTATAGAGCTAAGTTATCAACTCGCCGCAGACCCGCTTGCAGGCGTTCACCTGGGCTTTGCGCTTTCCGCTTTTATTCTGCTTTATGATCCGACGAGCGGCATTCTTGTGAAATTGCTTGAGAATGTGCCTGCTGGAAGCGACGTTTTTGTCACAGGTCACAGTCAAGGCGCAGCTATCGCAACGATTTTGCGTTCGTATTTCAACTACTCGGATTTTCAACTGGGAGCAAATTACGACTACAAGACCTATCTATTTGCTCAACCGAAACCGGGTAACGATCATTACGGGTATGATTATGATTTTGTCGCAAGCCAAAATGGTTTGGGGTTCACAGTGACCAACACACAGGATTGGGTTCCGCAAGTACCTCTTACTTTTGAATTGTTTGGCGATATAAATAAACCAAATCCAGTGAGCGTGTTTTTACCGTCTCATTTATCGCTAGCTGTGCTTGAAGGCGCAATAGGCAAGTTGAAGGAACTCGCAGCATTTGCACATTTAACAAAACACCAGCCGCAAGCGCAGGCCTTAGCGAACGCTTTGAAAGCGCAAAATCTGAATGAGATAAGCGCATCTGCCGTCAATTTTAATATCCCAATTCTCCACACCTTGTATTTTATGAATTGCGGTGCGCCGATTATTTTGCAAGGCGTAGCCGGCAGCAACCCTTGTGACCCGAAAGACTTCTTCTGGCAACATCACGCCGCCATGTATTATGACTTGCTGGCTGGAATACCGATTCCTACCGATTGCCCACCCAGCAGTAGTTGAGAATTAGGGGCCGATTAAATGAAACGCTTTTCCTTCATTGCCCACTCAGCAAACAGACAGTTGCAAAGAGAAACCACAGATAATTCCTGCAATATGTGGTTTCAAATTCTGGTAGTGCTAAACAAATAATACTGCTGATTTTTTGTCATCAATTGCCACGGGCTGATGTTCTTTGATTAATTAAACGTACAACTTGAGCCTGCGGAGCAGGCGACAGCATAGAGCCCCGTGCGTCAGCGCGGGGTGGGCAAGTCGGGCCGATTTCACGAGCCCGCCAAGCGGGTGATAGACCATCAATGGCCATCTCTATCGCCCGCCTACGCGGGCTCAAAGAAGATTTTGACGGCGACTGACCCAGCGTTGCGCTTTGCTGCACACTGGGCTTTATGCTTGCGCGGGCTTGGCGGATTATTTTTTCAAAGAACATCAGCAGGTGGCAATTGATCAAACCTTACTTTGTATCACTCCCAAATTCTTTCTTTTTTCGCACTGTGAATTTAGACGTAAGGCTTGAGTTAAAGCTGGTTTTTCAATTCAAACGAGTAATCACATTCTCTGAAGCAGAAAAACATAACCGCCAAGCGTCTTGCAATCTGCGTGTGATAAAATCAATTTTTGAACCTGGCTAAAGACTTTTACACATAAAGAAAGGTAGATTATGTTCAGGATTATTTCGCTCTGCACCTTTTTAATTCTCTCAATGGTTGGTTCGACACTTGCTGGAATCCTTACTGATTCCGGATATGTTCCGCATCGTGTCTACAACTCGAACGATAAAAAATTCAGCGATTTTGAAATGATGTTGAAAGAGCTTGCCACAGCCGATGTTGTTTTTGTTGGCGAACAGCATAACGACCCGGCAACGCATCGCCTGGAACTGGCGATTCTTGAAGGGCTGGCGCGCCGCAGAGGTTCAATTATCGTTGCGTTGGAGATGTTTGAACGTGATACACAGCAAGCGTTGGATGATTATTTGACTGGAAAAATCACCGAACAGGAATTTTTGAAAACCGCACGCCCTTGGCCCAATTACACGACGGATTATCGCTCTTTAATTGAGTTAGCAAAAGCCAAAGGATGGCGCGTAGTGGCAGGAAATGTGCCGCGCAAATACGCTACGCAAGTGGGCAGAGAAGGGCTTTCGGTGCTTGATAAACTGCCCAGTGAAGAGCGTGCGTATTTCGCTACCCAGGTGAATGCACCCAAGGATGATTACTTCAAAAAGTTTGCCGCAACGATGAGCGCCCATCCAGGGGCATTTGGTGAGAAAAAGAATGAAAGTGAAGAACGCGCGATGATGGAGCGTTTTTATCAAGCGCAATGCCTCAAAGATGACACGATGGCAGAATCGGTTGCGAACTCTTTTTCAACTGCTAATGACACGAAACCGCTGGTCGTCCATTTCAACGGCGCGTTCCATAGCGATTATGGTCTGGGTACGGCAGAGCGCGCGCAAAAACGATTGCCAAAAGCGCGGGTTCAAGTGGTCTCCATCGTTCCTCTGGAACAACTTGATTCGATCAAAGCTGATGATTATCGCAAACGCGGCGATTTTGTCGTCTTCGCCTATCGGCAAGCGAAAACAATCGAGAAAAAATAATCAGTTCCAATCACACGAATAAATAATTATCAGCAAGGATATATTGGCGATTCGTAGATAAAAAAATCGCATTTTCGAAACTAGAAAGATAAGAAAAAATGGGGAGATAGTGGTTTGAGACAGAAGTAATTTTTTCCTTACAAGCATCAGGGATTATTGACAGCGTCGCAGACAGTCTCGAAGATGCTCATTAATTTCCCTTAAACATCGCTCTCTGGCTTCGCCGTGAAGGTTATTGCAACGACGACGCGCATCCTGGTAATTCTCGTGGCAACGTCGTACACAAGGCCGATCTCCTCTTTCATCGGCGAACGTTTGAGTAGATAAATAGCTGCCAACTACGAATAACAGACTGAAGAGAATTAAACTTACTTTTTTCATCATTGTGAATCTCCTTTACTTGTTGAGCCTCGGCTCTGTTGGTTATTGCACAATGCCCATTTGCATCGCGCGATTTTTATTCAAGGGGAGACGGGTTAATCTTTAGGCTATATAGATGGAAGCAAGATAGCATGAAAAAATCGCTGATGGATTTTCACTGGCTTCGAGCTTACGAATTGTTTGACGCAGCAAGATTGGTAATAGTCGGAAAAAAAGGAATTTTAAAATGTCAGAGTAGGCAAAATCGCAAAGGATTAGCTGGTGATTTTGCCTACCGTATAAATAGGCATTGTCGGTTGCGCCGATCCGCCTACGGGTTCTAGCGTGATTGCCGCAGCTGCAAGATTCGTAATCTCTTTGGGAACATCAATCACCGTGAAGGCGTGACCTTTGTCGTCGGTTTTGATTAATCCTGCGCTGATTTTTGCTTCGGAAGTTACAAACCACAATTGATAAACTTTACCTTCCGGCGCAGCGGGCAAATTCCCCGCAACCACCCATTGATTGCCGTTTGTGTCCCAATAAATATTTGCACTGGATGAAGGCGCAACCTCTTGCCCTGCTAACTCAATGACGCGTGAGTTTGGTGAACGTAAGGCTTGATTGATGCGTGCCAATTCATAAATCTTATCGTTCTCTTGATTGAGTTGATTGCGTAGTTTTTCGGATTCCGATTGAACCGAAGCAACCTGATTTTTAGACGACTCACTTTCAAGTTTCGCATTGCGCCAAGCTAATAATCCGACGATCGAGCAAACCGCTAACGATGCGGCCAACGCCCAGGGGATAAATGAAAAGCCAGCTCCTTTGCGCGCTTGTTTGACATCAGGGAAAGGCGCAACATTTTGAGAAATCTTAGAATGAAATTGAGAAGAGGTTTGTGAATTGCCAATCGGTTGAGCGATTTCATTGCTTCTTTCGGGAAATTGAATCGTTTGCTTTGCAACAGGCTCTTGATGCTCTTTTTTTAGTCTGGCTGTAAGCATATCGAGCAAATAGGCTGGGGGTTCGACAGGTTCTGTGACATAGCCCATAACGCCTACTACCTTTTCAAAAGACTCAAACTCTGACTCCGCTTGCAAATCGCCATCGTGCAATTGATATTCAAAAGCGCGCGCTTCATGCTGACTGAGCGCACCTAAAGCGTATAGGGCGGCTTGTTCTTGTTTTTCTTCTGTGCTCTTTTCGTACTTCAATTTTTACCCTTCCAGACAAACAAGTAATTGCTAACCGCTAAAGATGGGAGAAAGCATCTCTCGCATTTTAATCATCGCTAATCGTGTTCGCGTCTTCACGGTGCCCAGCGGATGCCCTAGCTTTGAAGCGATCTCTGTGTGACTCAAACCAGAGAAATAAGCCAGTTCAATCACCTCTTTTTGTTCGGGCGTCAGCGCATTAATCGCCGTGCGAACCAGTTGCTTTCTCTCAGACATCACTGAAGATTCTTCAGGACTCAGAGTCTGGGCAGTCAATTCACCGGCATTTTCGAGCGCGTCTTTATACTGGTCTTGCTTGCCCGAACGCAACCTGTCAATTGCTCTGCTTCTGGCTATCGTCATCAGCCACGCCAGAGGGGTTCCGCGTTTTCTATCGTATGCTGTAGCTTGCCGCCAGGCCTGCGTGTAAACATCTAGCAAAACTTCTTCGGCAGTTGCTCTGTCAATGACGATTCGCAACACCAAACCAAAGACCAATTTGCTCGTCCCCTCATACAAGGCGTTAAAGGCAGACTGATCACCCTCAGCCACTCTATACATCAGCGCCGTCAAATCGATATCGTGTTGCAATTCTGTCGCGCTCAGGAGCAAACCTCTCAGCCTCGCATTCCTTCTTACGCAAAGCTATGTTGAAATAGATTCATTGAAACTTGAATGTAAAGACTACTTGAATGAATTGATGCAATCAACAACATAAAGCGCTTCATCATAATTTAGTTCAGGAAAAATAGGAAGCGAGAGAATTTGTTTCGCAATCAATTCAGCAACCGGAAAATCGCCTTCGCGTTTATTCAAATCGCTATAGGCTTCTTGCAGATGAATCGGCACAGGATAATGAATCAGTGTCGTAATGCCTTTTTCCGTTAGGAACTGCTGCAATTCATCGCGTCGCTGGCAACGAACAACATAAAGATGATAATTATGCTGCCCATATCCCATTTCCACAGGCTTTTGAATCAGAGAATTGGTTATCTCTTCATTATAAATTTTTGCGATCTCTCGCCGGCGCTCATTCCATTCATCCAGACGCTTTAACTTGGCGCTCAAAATTGCCGCCTGTACCTCATCCAAACGACTATTCGTGCCTTTGGTCTTATGATAATAACGCTTCTCTTGACCGTAGTTTCTCAAACGAATGATGCGCTCGGCTATTTCATCATCGTTGGTTGTCACAGCACCGCCATCGCCGTTGGCGCCAAGATTTTTGCTCGGATAAAAACTGAATGCCGCAGCATCAGCAACCGTTCCAAGCTTACGGTTTTTATAAATCGCGCCGTGAGCTTGCGCTGCGTCTTCGATGACTTTGATGTTGTGCTGGCGGGCAATATCCATTATCGGGTCTAAATCTGCGCTTTGCCCGTAAAGGTGAACAGGCAAAATCGCCTTTGTTTTCGGGGTGATTGCGGCTTCCAGGCGATTCGGGTCGAGCGTGAAACTCTTTTCATCCACATCAACCAACACGGGAAGCGCTCCGGCAGCCCATATACCGGAGACCGTCGGCACACAGGTATTGGGCACGGTGATGACTTCATCACCTGCTTCAACACCTACGGCTCTGAGCGCCAGATGAATTGCCTCTGTGCCTGAACCTACGCCAACCGCTCGATTGACTCCCAGATAATTCGCCAACTCTTGCTCAAAGTTTTCGCCTTCAACGCCGAGTACGAACCAGCCGCGTTCAAAGACGCGCTGCACCGCTTCGTCAACCTCTTGACGCATTGCGTCGTATTGCCTTCGCAGATCGCCAAACGGCACATTCATCGCTATTTGTACCACGCCAGATTCTCCTTAAAATAGTTCAAAGTTTTTTGTAGTCCTTCGCGCAAATTCGTTTTCGGTTGCCAGCCAATCGTGGCTTTGATTTTCGTGTAATCACCATAATAATCGCCTATATCTATGGATTTTTTTTCAGGCGGGAAGGGAATTAACTGGTAACTACCTCCGCCGTTTATCTCGATTAACAATTCAACAAGAGTTTTCAAACTGGTAGGCTCATCGCCTCCAAGATTGAAGATCTCGCCATTTGCTTTATCCGATACAGCGGCAATCAACATCGCATCAACCACATCATCTACATAATTGAAGTCGCGTATCTGCGAACCATCACCGAATATTTGAATCTCTCTGCCTTCGACAATTAGCCTTATGAAAAGACCTGTGAAGCCCTGACGCGCATGTTTCATCAATTGACGCGGCCCGTAGGTGTTGGTTAAACGCAAAGAGACAGCGCGAATGCCGTATACATTGTTGTAAAGGATATGATAAAGCTCGCCGCAAAGTTTGTTGATGCCGTTTACGTCCGTAGGTTGCGCGATGTGATTTTCGTCAACAGGAAGATAGACAGGCTTGCCATAGATTTGACGTGTGCTGGTGTAAATGATTTTCACGTTGCGATTATTTTTTCGACAGGCTTCCATAATTGAAAGCTGCGAACGTACATTGATTTCTAGATCTGTATAGGGATTCTCCATGCTGTCAATGTGGCTGACCTGACCTGCCAAGTTGAAAATGTAATCCTGACCTTGAACCAAATAAGCCATGCTGTGTTCATCGCGAACGTCTGCGATGTTGATTTGTAGTTGGTCTTCAAGGCCACGAATATTGAATGGATTGCCACCGTAATCAGGCACCAGCGAATCCACCAAGGTGACTTTGGCTCCGAGCGCGACCAGCCTATATGCCAGGTTGCTGCCTATAAAACCCAGCCCACCAGTGACGAGCGCTCTCTTGTTAGCGAAGTTTTCTTTAGTTAGTGGATTTCTTTGAGATTCAGGCATGATAAATCTGTCTTGATGAGTTTCGCAATTATTCAACAGGATTCATTATAAAACCTGATTTTGATTTTACGAAACTTATTATTGATGAAATAATCTACCGCCTCAGCACTCGTTTCAGGTATCGCTTCGGGCACTCTTCCTATTGCTAAATATTTTCAAATTTATGCAAGAAAAAAACTTGCTGTTTCTTTCTTGCAACGCAATTTCGCGTGTGCTACTATCTTTTCTCGTCAAAAAAGGAATTCTCAAACGATGGCTACCTCTCTTATCAACACAGAGTGCAATCGCTATGGTTGCATGAAAAATTTGCTGGCTTGTTATGCCAATTGCAGGTACAACTCACGCTGCGATGATTTGCGAAGTGAAATCTTGCCGAAATTTGAGCAAGCCACTAACGACATAAATTCTTATCGCCGGGAAAGAGAATTAAGTTCGATAGAAATTCAATTGATGAAGCGAGGCTTGAAATTTGTTGACGTTGCCTCCCTGCAAAAAAACCTGACGCAACGCAAAAAACGTAAGGCGAAATCGCCACGCATAAGAAAGGCGAAAAGCAGAGCGAATACCCCAAAGCCGGTTATTGAAAAAGTCAAAACTGAGCCGCCAAGAATAACCCTTAGAGCTGAAACGCGAGTACAAAAACCGAGGGCGAATGCTAAAAAGAAGCTTGTACCTTTACAGGAGAAAACCGAATCAACTGTCAAAAAGAATCTTGTGGTTATTCAAGATAAGCCTCGCTCAATGGTCAAGAAGAGTGTAAAAGCAGGACGGAAAAAATTAAAATTACAACCGGAGACGCACGTTAAGATGGCAAAGAAAATCAAAGACTTTGAATCAGATAGTTCAAATCTCTCTACAGAAACAAATCAACCGAATGCGACCAACACAATGGAAAAAACAGCAACGACGCGAAGGAAGAAGAGCGCCAGTCAAGACGCTGCGGCAAAGAAGAAAAAGAAAATGTTTATCATTCTGGACGGCGAAAGATCTGCCTTGGTTGATGAGAGAGGTTTGATGGCGAAACTGCTCGCCGGAGTTTCGCCGAATGCCAGATATTTCGAGGCTACAGAGATAGAACTCCGCTTGCAGATCGCTCATAAAAAATAATATAGGGATCCTGATTGTACCGTAGACTGTCTAGTCTGCGGTTGACTGGAACGAAGTCCCGCTGGCTTTTCAAGTCATTCTCGGCGCAGGACTTGCGCAGACTAGACAGTCTACGCTACCTCACCTGCTCCACAAATCATCTAGGAGAGCTATAGTATTCCACAGCCTCTGGGGTTGAGAATTGGTCGTTGACCGTAGTTGTTGTCGCCTGAGAAACGTTGGCGGTCCAAGATTGCATCTCAACAGAGGTTATAAATGAGGCTGTGGAGTGATATAAAAAAATCATCGTTTCTTCGTTTTTTTACTGCCTGCTGACTTCCAATGAATCGCCCGTCTGATGTTCCTTTATTTGATAACGCAAAAAATCATAGATCGCGGCAAGGGCTTGCACATTGTCAGTGGAAATGCGAACTCGTCCGCCATTTTTGATTTCCTCGAATTTATAGGTGATTTCTGTTTTCATCTGCGCCATCGTTTTTGCTCCGGGCGGAAGTTCATGGTGAACCAGCATAGGTGTGGAAAAATTTCCTTCGGAAAACATATGCGCGATGTGCGACAGGTGCATACGAATTTGATTCATACTTTCCGTGTCTTTCGCTTCGTTGGCATTGACTTCAATCGCGCCCCCATCTTTGAACAGGCGGAAATGGTGCGTAGTCTTTTCGTGGCTAAAGCCCATAGCCTTGTCACCTCGCTTATTCACTTCGGCGTGATGTTGTGAATGGTGTTTGTCTGATTGTTCTGTCGAAGGATTATTTTTATGCTGTTGCAGGTTCGTTATGAATATATTTGTCGAGTTTCCTGTGATTGCAAACGTAGATATTGAAGCAATAACAGCAAAAAGTGTAATAAAAATAGGCTTTTTCTTCATTTAGATGTTCTCCTGATTTTTTGATTGAGGCTGGGTCTTGTGATCGGTGAATAATTTTTCAAAGCGACTGAATCGGTATTAGCAAGCGCTTCGAGCAATCCCGCGCGTTGATTATCTGCAACGCTTGCAAGTCTTGCATCCCAATCTGAAATGATTGAGCGCAGGTCATCGCGCACAGATTCAAGCTCGCGCAATTGCATCTCTACTTCTTCTAACTTCTCCTGAGCCATTTTGTGAACTTGACGACAAGGCGCGTTACCTTTGTCTCTCGCTTTAAGAATTGCGGCTAGCTCGTCAATCGTGAAACCTATGGAGATGGCGCGGCGAATCAATCGTACACGGTCTAGCATCTGAGCCGTATATTCGCGGTATCCATTTCTTGACCGCCTCGGCGAGAGTAAACCTTTCCGCTCATAATGTCGCAGGGTATCTGTGCTAACGCCGGCCAATCGTGCGAGTTCCCCTGAACGAAGAATCGTAGTTGGCAAAACTTTTTCAGTCACGAAAATATTATAAACTGTGGAATGGGTTCCAGAGTCAATAGCTTTTTCAAGGGTGTAGGGAAATATTTCTTCACGTTGAAAAAGAGGAAACATCTGCAATGTTGATTCGCTGAAGACTTGCTCTTGAAAATTCACTGACAAACGGCTGTAGAGAAGTATGAGGGTTTGTTCTTCAACAAGCGGCTTATTGCTTGACCGTTTGAATATCCAGCCAGCCTGCAAGGTCTTTCTTATCTTTAAAATCGAACAGTACTTCGCCCAATTCATCCAATTGGGCAAATGAAAGATTCTCTATTTGCCTTTGCGCTTTTACTCCAGGTTTGCCAATCAGTCGGGTCAATTGCCTGATGAGTAAACTCCTTTCATGCTCCAGCCCTTTCTGTAAACCTTTTTGTTCGCCTTTTTGTTCGCCTTTTTTGAACCCTTCTTGTTCGCCTTCCCTCAATATTTTTTGGTAAATAACAGACTCTCGCATAATCCCTCCCTTGAAGAAACTCTCTATTAATCCCTCATCAAATCTTATACCAGCCATCAATTGTATCCAACCGGAAAGCGTTTGACGTTTGTCAGCAGGCTCTATTACGTTGACCTTCTCTGCCACCGCTTGCAACAGCTTTGCCGGTGAGGCAGTTTTGCACAAGACAGCGAACGGCAGCAATGGCTCTCGGCTCAATAACGTATTTGCGTTTTGCTTCCACATCTTCAGCGCTTCATACTGATGAAGCGTTCTGCCTGAGCGGAATTCTGTGGAAACTTCTACGCCTGTCTCCTTCAACAAAATGACTACTTGGCGGATAGGCTTTCGATAGATTCGATAGAGCCGCACGAAATAATCAAGCATACGGAAATTAATCGGCGGTTCGCTCTTAGGTTCGCTTTGAAATTCAATGTGCAAGATTTCGTCATCCGCGTCTATCAAAACCACGAAGTCTGCGCGGATCGGTTCAATGGGCAACTCTGTCTTCAGGATTTTAGCTTGTTTGACATCGCGACCCAACACCCAGGAAGCGATATCTTCCGGGTAGAGTTCGGCGAGCATCTTGCAAAGATTATCGGTACCTGCGCGGGTCTTTCTTGCTCTTGACGGTTTCTGTCGCCCTTGTGAAACTGCTTTTGCCATCTTTGCGCCTCACTTTTTTAGAACCTGCCGCGGGACTTTGGGCAAAGAATTGACGCGATATATTGGATAAACCTTCGTTTCACTTTTCATAGCTGCATCCAGCGCCTCATCTAAAAAGTTCCAATTCACCAAACCGTCATCGCTTTCTCCGTCCAATAAATAAAAGACTAACGCGGCTTTTGCTTGATGCGTCGAAACGATGAATGAACCAGCGGGGAAAGTCTCTTTCGCATTATTTTTGGTCACAGAGAGTTTCGTCTCTCTATGACCTTGAAAGGCTCGCGTTGCGCGAATCACTTCTTTGATGACAGATTGTTCAACAGCAACTGTTGTCTCCTTCTTCGTTGCTTCAACGACGATGCCGTGACTCAATAGCAAATCAATTAATTTTCGATATTCGGGTTTGAGGATGTAGCCAAGCGGCGGTCTCACTTTTCGCGTTGCTTGAAACTCGCCGTACTCTGTCATCTTCACAGGGCGCGCTTCTGTCGTCGCTTCAAATCTGGGTTTGTTGGTGCGTGGGTCAAGGACTTTGTTGACCGAACCGACCAATATTTCAACGGGTTTTACTGACGCTTTCATTTCAAAGCTCACACCGAAGCCGTCTTCATTGCCTTTCGTCGTACCTGTTGCAACGGAATATTTATCTGCATCGCGTACGAGTTTCAAAATTTCGCTCGGACTCTCTGCGAAGTATTGTAAAATTGAGCGAACGAATTTGTCTGTCACATCAACGCGCGTGCGATAATCAAGGTACGAATAGGCCTCGCTCAAAATAGCCAGGCGATTTCGAAGTCCCTCATAATTGTTGCCGAATCTAGGGCGATGGTCGAACGTAGCCCAGGCTTTCGGGTCTGCGGATTTATCTGGATTCATCTCGTTTTGCGGTCTGCCCTCTTGCGAAAAGTTGCCGTAGTAGTAAATTGGGTACTTGTTTTTTTCCTTCATCGTCTTGGTCACCGCGGGGAAAAGTTTTTCACGCATGAAAGAGATAATGCGGCTGTCTGTGTTGGGATTCAAGGACGGCGAATAGGTCAAGGCATACCCGTGATAAGAGCCGTTTGTAGTATGCAAATCTATAATGACATGCGGGTCCCAACGGTTGAAAACACCTTCGATCAAGGCTTTTGCTTCCGGCGATTCCATTTTTATGTAGTCGCGGTTGAGGTCGAGCTTCTGCCCGTTTTCGCGTGTGCCGACGCCGCCTTTCGGGCCGTTTTGCGCCGAGCGATTGTTGATGTCAATTTTCTCATTGCCATCAGCGTTGTAAATTGGAGCGACGAGCAGAATCATTTTATCGAGTAATGGATTCAAAGGACCTGCGACAACATCGCGCATCATATGAAGCATAGCCTCTTTGCCTTCAACTTCACCCGCGTGAATATTTGCCATGATAAAGACGATGGGTTTATTCGACTTTGCTGCTTTCGCCGGATCAAAAATCTGATTACGCGACAAAATTACCAGAGGCAGAGAGCGACCTTCGCTGGTGGTGCCGAAGGATTCGACCTTTATCTCTTTACTCTTTTGTTGTAATTGATTGATGAAATCCATCACGTCTGCGTAGCGCGAAGTCTCCTCGTAGTTGGTTCGCTCGGCGAGAGATTGTGGAAGTGATTGGGCATTAGAATTCATAGTCGTTACTAGAAAAAATAAACATAAAGCGATGGCTTTCGTTTTCAATGTGTCTTCCTCTCGAATGAAAAAAGAGTTGAAAAAGTATGTAGAGTTTCGATCATCTATTCGCTCCTTTCCTCCTCTTCATCACTCCTTCCCTTCAGTATGATTTCAGTAGGCGCAAAATCAACGCTGTCTGCGCTGACCAGATAATGATAAGCATTGCCGCGCCAGCCTGTGAGCGCAGTCTTGATAGATTCGCCGTGCAGATGTCCATAAACACAAGCATCTGCATGATGCGCGTCAATCAATTCTGTAAATCCACTGGGTTCGTGTCGGTTATTGGTAGGCGGATAGTGTAGCGCAACAATCAGCGAATCGAAATCCGCCTCGCTCCCTTTCAACGAATCTAAAGCATTTTTCAAGCGCAGGACTTCACGCTCGTAAATCTTCTCATCTTGTGGCTTGAAATAGGCATCGTTCGGACAGACCCAGCCTCTGGTTCCGGCGACAGCGACTCGATTGATGATCAGCGAATTGCCTTGAATGATTTTGATTGACGGATGAAGAACGCGAGACATCTTTGCAGGCGACTGCCACCAATAATCGTGATTGCCTTTGAACAAAATCTTCGTACCTTTCATGCTACCAATACGGTCTAAATCCGCTTGCGCTTCTGCCATACGCATAGCCCAACTCGAATCGCCGACGACTAAAAGCAAATCATCATCGCGCCCGATGCGTTCCCAGGAGCTAAATATTTTTTTATCGTGATTGCGCCACTGCTCTCCAAAGCGTTCCATCGTCTTACCGGTTCCGCCTTCGAGATGAAGGTCGCCAATGGCAAAAATTCTCATGATTTATAGTTCCCAATCACCCGGCGCGGTGTCAGAACCGGTAGTGGTAGCGACCGGGTGCGGCGTACTAACCCGGTCGCTACCGCTACCGGTTCTGACTTCTCCTCATCTGTTGTTAGTCGTGCAGAGCACATCTTCGAATGAACAGATCGCGACGCGTTTAGGCTTTTGCGGCAGCAGCACGCTGATCTCGTCGGTTGTCTGGTTGCCGAAAACAGCGACCGAGCCAAGTCTAACCAGCTTTCCGTCATAATCTAAGTAAATAGGAACACGCATCTTGAAATCGTTATCCACATTGCTTTGGGTGATTTTTAATGTGAGTTTTATTTTTCCGCCTTCAGCAGGCTCTAGCTTATGCTCAAGTTTATAATCGGGAATGCTTGTATTGTAGACCCATTGATTGAAAAACCAACTCATACTACCGTTTCCATTCATGTCCATATCTTTGATCATATGCTTTTCGACGATTCGTTGAAAATCCTGTGTCGATACATTGGTGTTGTAATGAGTCTTCACGAAATCGCGCATCATCACCTTGAATCGCTGATCGCCAGTGGTTCTGTCCCACATCAACATCCTTATCATATGAAGAATGAATGCACCTTTCGGATAAATCATCGCGCGAGTGATGCTGCCTGTTTTGGGCGAGTCTAAACGATAGCCCATATAAACAGAGCCAACGTCGCAAGGGCGCCTGCCCTCAGCGTTCTTGTTCATAATCATCTCGCGCTCTTCTTTCCAGAACTCTATAAATTTCTCATTCTTATAAATTGCCTGCGCGAATATGGAAGCGGAAAATTCGGCAAACCCTTCGCTCATCCATTGGTCACGATACGATTTCCAGCCAAGAATGTGTCCCCACCATTGGTGCGCCACTTCGTGTGGTCCGACAATTTTGAAAAAGTTTGCTGCTCTCGACAGCCCCAATTGATGACGGAATGTTGAATCGAGAAACGCCGTTAATGGCATATAAATCAGCATTGGCCACGCCTGACCAAATAGAGGATACGGTTGTTGCGTCATCGCCAGACGACCGTATGGTAATTCACCAAACATATCCGAAAAAATTTGCATAGAGATTTGCGCCTCGGCTCTGGCTTTCTCCATCATACTTGTGGTGTTGATCGCGCCTATGGTCATGGGAACTTGAATGCCTCGTGCCTGTAATTGTTCAATCTGACTTTGCAAATCTTTGAGGTAATCGGGAATGTCTATATTGGCGTACGCTTCGAGAGTGTACTTGGTCTTTTCATCAACGACAGAACTCTTTTTGAACCTGCCGTAGTTAAACCCTGCAACCGCAAGCGGCACATCGCTCTTCCATTTTGTGATGTTCTTATCACCTTCGACGGTTTCACTGATGAGTTGACCGGTTGCCACCATTGTAAGGCCCTTGACGGTTCTGAGCGTCATTTCATAAGTTGCGCGGTCTTCACCAAAGCCTG
>JANMSG010000068.1:0-14296 GCA_031389065.1 Acidobacteriota bacterium
GTGGCTAGATTCGGCAGCCAGCATAATTGGAGTAGCCTTACGCTCATTTCTCAGGTCTACTTCTGCACCTCCGTCAATAAGCTTTTTAATTTTGTGCACATCCCCTTTTCTGGTGGCAGAGAAAAGAGGGGGCTCCGAGGAACAACTTAGAAAAAAGAGCAGAGCAATCATTAGATAGAAAAGATGAGCAAATTTTACAGTCTCAAAATATCTAATCATCCTCTCATCCTCCAGTCCGTCATCCTCTTCCGTTTGACCATAATTTCCATATTGGTTTTTATCGGATTGTAAGAAGTAAAGCAGTTTTGAATCAATCTGTATTGCTCCCTTGATGTCAAGCCAGACCGAGGACAATCTAGTACCGCTTACTACTATTTTATCGCCCAGAACATGACCTGATCCATCAACTCCTCCTCGCTGGCAATCCGCACGCCGTCCTGAACCCTCTCAGAAAAAAGATTCGCACCGGGTGTCGGGTTTCTCCTGAAGTTAACGCGTTAGTAGATGAGGCTTCTCTCTCGGACCGCGACCGCGGGTATGAGGGCAGCGCCAGCAAGGCCGGCGCTCGGCACGGTCCCACCGGGGGAGCCGCAGAAGTTGCAGACGCCGTCGCCTTCTATAGGCGGCGACCGTAATCTAAACACTGAATGGAGAAAAGATCATGAACGCAGTAACAAGTTTCGTAACGGTTTTGTTGCATAAATAAAAATGGAAACAGTCTCCCTTTCGAGTGTCGTGGCAAGGCGACAGGCAGTCTGGTGCAGCGACGGCTCAAGGTGGAGGAGTCGGGTGCGCTCACCTCAACATCGAGCAAGTCGATGAGCGACAGCAACAAGCCTTTGGTAGCGCGCAGCGACAAGTGATCAACCTCTTTGAACGTCGCCATGCAGGAGATGGCGATGTCGCTATAGGTATTGGAGGGCCCGCGCTTACCGGTCTTTTCCTGGTTGATCCAAAGCCTCAACATTTCCTCACTCATCCACAGCGTCAGGCTTCCGCGTTGCACGAGAGCCGCGTTATATAGGGATCCTGAATGTAGCGTAGACTGTCTAGTCTGCGGTTGACTGGAACGAAGTCCCGCTGGCTTTTCAAGTCATTCTCGGCGCAGGACTTGCGCAGACTCGACCGTTACCGCTACCTCACCTGCTCCACAAATCATCTAGGAGAGCTATAGATTGAGAGGCGATGAACCAACGCACATTGAAAAGCTATTGATTGAAGCGGTGTTGTGTTGCTGGCTACGATTGCAACATGCTGAAAATAGCAAATCTTATTTTATGAATGGCGAGCATCGTTTCGTAGATATGGAGTATGTCGATAAGATGCTATCAAAAGCGCATAGTCGTTATCTTCGCGCCCACACAGCGCTGGCAAAGGTGCAGGATTTGAACGCTCGGAAGAAAAAGAAGACGATTAAGCTTGAGCAAATCGGCGGCGAATGGCAGTGAAAAACCTACAAACCGCACACTCTAAAAAAGGCGCAAGACCCGCTAAAGCTCTGCGCCAAGCCGATGACACTACAAACAAATATTTCCAAGATCGTATAATTTTGAACATCTTTCTACGGGTTGATTGATTATACTCGTTCCGTGTCTGCACTTACGACCACTCACAAAAAGGCAGAGCGCAAGGCTTTACGGGTCGAAGCCTTTGACCCAGACAAGTCAACCGATTGGAAGATTCTATGGGAAATTGATAAGGACAAATGGGTGAAAACTCAGAGGCTCCTTGATGACCTGAATATAGTGAATGCCCCTATCCAGTATCGTATTGTTGCCAATTTTGATTTAATTATCTCAGATTCCTGATGTACCCTTTCGTGGCATAAAATTGCCCTGTGAGCGTTTGAACTGATAAAAATGTTGCACGAATTCCTAACCACCAACCGTATTGAATTGATTGCTCGATGTCGGTCAAAAGTCGCGCAAAGGATCGCACCCAAAGCGACCGATGAAGAGATGCAACATGGAATACCGCTCTTTCTTGACCAACTCATTAAGACACTCCGAATGGAGCAGATGACTGACCCAATGCAAAGCCGCAGGGTGTCGGGTCCATCGGGCGGTGATACTCCAGGTGGGTCCGAGATTGGAGAAACGGCGGCACGGCACGGCTTGGAGTTATTACAACACGGGTTCACGATTGACCAGGTTGTTCACGACTATGGCGATCTCTGCCAGGCAATAACCGACCTTGCCTTTGAACTCAATGCGCCTTTCGAGGTAGACGAGTTTCGCACTCTTAACCGCTGCCTCGACAACGGCATCGCCGATGCCGTCACGGAATTCAATTACCAGCACGATTCTATGCTTGCAAATGAGCAGTCCCTGTCGTCAAATCAACGGCTGGGTTTTTTCGTACACGAGCTGCGTAATTATATACAAAATGCCACACTGGCGCTTGCCGCCATTAAAGCCGGCAATGTGGGGTTGGGTGGGGCGACGGGTGCCATATTGGACCGTAGCCTGGTAGGACTGCGCAACCTGATTGATCGCACCCTTACAGAGGTTCGTTTAACCGCCGGAATGTCTCCGCAATACCAATTGTTTTCCCTTGCCGACTTCATTACTGAAGTTAAACTTTCCGCGTCACTGGAGGCGCAGGTTAAAGAATGCGTCTTAACCGTCTCTGTTGTTGATGCGCACCTTGGTGTTGATGCCGACCGAGACCTGCTTTTATCGGCGGTTGGGAACTTACTGCAAAACGCCTTCAAGTTCACGCACCACCGCACGGAAGTCACATTAAAGGGCTATGCGGTTGCAGATCGCATCCTGATTGATGTTGAGGATAGCTGCGGTGGTTTTCCACCCGGCGCTGCGGAGAAAATGTTTCTGCCGTTTACGCAGGGCGGCTCAGATAAAAGCGGACTCGGACTTGGACTGTCAATCTCTCGTAACAGCGTTGAGGCAAATGATGGAATACTCAGTGTCCGAAATATACCCGGGTCAGGATGCGTCTTCACGATAGACCTGCCTCGCCGCTCCTTACCGGAACCTTCTTCCGTATCTAGCTTGCCGACCCGCTAACGAAAAAGAGAGAACACTTGATCTAGCCTGCTCCAGGTTTAAGGGATCGCCTCAATCCATCGCTTTATTTGCCCTGTGAGTGTCTCGGGGTACTAGGACTTGCCGAAATAGCCAAACGCTTGAAATAGGTAGCAAGGCGCTTGATGAGTGTAGGTCAGAGAGAAGATTCTAACGCGAAGCGGCGGCACTCCTTGCGAACCTCCTGCTCATTTCCCAACACCGCTACAATCTCTGGAAACCTTTCATTTGAAGGCTCTTACAAAGAGGCATATACGCTTCTTATCTTCACTCCCTGCATCGCGATTGGAGTTATCCCGTTGTCTTTTAAGATAATTGTCTAAAGGACAGAAGTTATGATCGAAAATAACCCCGCCACCAATCTATTCAAAAACCAGATGCGTGCCTCGTTACTGAAAGAGACGAAAAACTCCCAATCCATCAACATTGCAAAAAACAACAACGTGTATGGGATGGGCGATGAAATTGGGGCGATTTACTTCATCGAAAGTGGAGAAGTTAAGCTGGTGACAACCTCATCTGAAGGGAAAGAGTGCACCCTTGCGGTTCACACCAGGGGAGATGTTTTCGGTGAGTTGTGCCTGTCGGGATCAGATGGTCGGCAGGAAACTGCGATCGCTATGGAAGATACCATTTTGAAACAAGTCCCCTGTGATAAATTCCTTGACCGTTTATCCAGAGACTCTTTATTGATAGACTTCGTCAAATACCTCGCCGTGCGGGTTGCCGATCAACAAATAGTCATCGCAAATCTGGTGACCGTAGATAGTGAACAGCGGCTCGGGCAGACGTTATTACAAATCGACAGAAAGCACGGTAAGAAAGACCCTCGCAGTATCCGCATCGAACTGCGGATTTCCCATGGAGAATTGGCTTCAATGGTGGGAACGACAAGGCCGCGCATCAGCCTGTTTATGCAACGTTTTCGCAATCTTGGACTGATCGAGACAAGCACAGAGCATCATCTGATTATTAAGGAAAATAAACTCGTAGCTTATCTGGCATCCATTGCTTGAGTTCAAGTCGAAGTGCTTGGCGGCTGTGCCAGTTTCTCAACCCTGCTACTAACCTTATGCTCATCACAGACGATGCCAGCATAAAAGTTTTTCTCGCCAATCTCATAACCAAAACACAAAATGCGCAATAAAGCCCTGTGAGCGTTTCAGGGTGCTAGGACTTGCCGAAGTGGTCAAGCGCTTGAAATCGGCAAGCTTGCGCTTCACAGGGCATGCCTGTAGAGATAGTTTGACATAGCTTTCACCAGAGGGTACAACTCTCGCACGGGTCTATATCTATTTTCATCAAGGAAATTCTCTATGAAAGTGAATCGTTCAATTGTGTTTCGTGTTGTTGTACTCATCTCATTGATAGGTAGTCTGACCGTCCTATCAAGTAGACTGCAAGCCGACACCGGAAGTTGTGGCGGGGTAACGGTCACTTTGCCCTTTACCGATGTAATGGGCAATGCTTTCTTCTGTCAGATTGCTGCTGCTTATTTTTCAGGACTCACCAACGGCACTACGGCAACAACATTCAGCCCTGCTGACAATGTTACTCGTGAGCAGATGGCGGCTTTCACAACGAGGACGCTTGACCAGTCATTAAAGCGTGGCAGCCAAAGAGCCGTAGCCAAGAAGTGGGGGACGCCTCAGAATCCCAATAGCTTGACCTTGACGGAGGTTGGTGATGCCCCTCGACAGGTCGAATTTGATGGCACAGACCTGTGGGTGGCAAATTCCGGGAATAGTAGCATCGGGAGTGCCAGCGTGATGAGGGTAAGGCCAAGTGATGGGAAACTACTCGATACCTGGACGGGAGCAGATGGGGCTTACGGTATCCTCTGTGCGATGGGAAAGATTTTCATTACGGGTGAGCTGAACCCCGGAAACCTCTATATGATAGACCCGACCCAGCCCGCAGGAGTCGTCACAACTTTGACCAGCTCTTTGGGAGGGTTT
The DNA here is from genome assembly GCA_031389065.1 of Acidobacteriota bacterium. Classification (GTDB taxonomy): domain Bacteria; phylum Acidobacteriota; class Blastocatellia; order UBA7656; family UBA7656; genus JACQDB01. The sequence goes on from JANMSG010000068.1 coordinate 5,003, forward strand.
CCAGCAGGCATTGCCTTCGATGGTTCGCGGATTTGGACAGCCAATCAAAGTGGTACTATTTCCATCGTTTCTCTTAATCCAACAACGGTTACGACAATTCCGGGATTTAATGGTGCTTTAAACGGCATCCTCTTTGATGGGTCGAACATCTGGGTTACAAGGATTACTCAAACTACCATACACAAGCTCAACTCGGATGGCAGCATTGCACAAACGATTAATGTAGGAACCAGTCCCGTATTCCCGGTCTTTGATGGCACCAATATATGGGTCCCCTGCGCCTCCTCTAACTCAGTAAGCGTAGTGCGTGTCAAAGATGCAAATGGAGCCCCCCTGGCAAATGCTTTCGTTCTGGCGACCCTAACCGGAAACGGCCTGGATTCCCCTCGTGTAGCCGCCTTCGACGGCGAACGAATACTGGTCACGAATCCGTTTACAGACAGCATTTCTATGTGGAAAGCGGCGGATTTGACACCACTTGGCACGTTTATGACAGGTGCGGATACGCGCCCATCTGGCGCGTGCAGCGATGGTCTGAATTTCTGGATCACTCTTGGCATAGCGGATAAGCTGGTGCGCTTCTGAAGCTTGATTCATTCCGTTATGGAAGACGGAGCAGGCGCGGCAGGGGTGAGATTGAACGCGGTGGCAAGGCTCTTCACGATTGGCTATCAAAAGCAAGGATTAATACTCTGAACTACTATCTGTTCCTTTTGATTCTACACCAGATAGAAGTATGATGCTGCCGTTTCACTTTGGAAAGTCGTCTGAAAGTATCGAAGGATAAAAATGAAAACATGGATACTTGTAGCAACCGTTATCATCATCGCAACCGGTTCGGTGTCAGCACAGAGGGCTAAACAAAAAGATGCGATTGAACAAGAAATCAGAAAACTCGACCTTGCTCACGCGGATGCTATTTTGCGTGGTGATTTAGCAACTTTAGATAAACTTTGGACAAAAGATTTCAAAGTCAACAATCCATTTAATGAAATAGATAAAGCAGATCGAATCCGCACTGGCGCTGTAACCTATTCTTCATTTATTCGAGAGCCTGAGTCCATACTCATTCACGGCGATACCGTAATCGTGATGGGCAGAGAAACCGCCATACCAAAGGGCAATTCTCCGGATGCAGGGAAAACGATTAAGCGCCGCTATACAAATATCTGGATGAAGAGACAAGGGAAGTGGCGTTTGATTGCGCGACACGCTAGCGTCATCTGTCAAAATTGAAGGGTGTATCTGCTTTCCATCAAGAACTGTATAACAAATGCTCGGGCGTGGCGCGCCGGACTTGTATCGTAGCGCGCCCCTTCATTGCTATGTGTGTGGTTTGCAAAAGGGGCAAAATGTTGGTGAGTTCTTCTGATTCTTAATGGCACGCTCGTCTTTGCGCGTTCCCTTCCAAGTGCGCACCAGTTGAAAGGTAAGACCGGCTTGCGTTATCACCTCAAGAAGTCTTGCGCCAGTGCCCTTGCTGTGAGCGTCGAGGCGCGCTGGCAAGTCGGTTGTGAAGCCAATGTAATGAGCCGCATGTTTGTACGGCTCAGAAAAGTGCAGCAAATAGATTGTGCCTTTCACAAGTCGCCCCGATAGGCTGCCTTGCGGTGATAGGTTGTCCATTCGCTCTGAGTGAAGCCTTCGTGACAGGGGCGGCATTCGATTTCTGTCTTTTTGCAGTCTGGCTCAAGACATCCTGCAGGAACTCAAAACCGAATCATCGCGTCGTATTATTGTATTGCCTCAAATTCTCATCAAAAAACTCCGTGACCATCACACCCGCTAACTGAAAGATAAATTGATTGCTGACTCAAACTGGCAGCATAATAATCTGGTGTTCTGTACAGCTTTCGGAACGCCTATTGACCCGCGTAATGTAAAACGCAAACTCGACGGCATTCTAAAGAATGCGAAGATTCGACACTACCGCATTCACGACCTGCGCCACTTCTGTGCCGCTCTGCTTTTGGCTCAAGGTGCCGAATTAAAAGTCATATCGGATTAACTCGGACATAGCAGCATCAGGGTAACAGGCGATGTGTATGCGCACGTTTTATCTTCCTTAAAGGCACAAACCGCTGATTTAATGGACTCGATTCTGACAGGCACAAACTAGCAACCTTTGTTCGGTTGCTGTCAAAGTTGCTGTCAGAGTTACCAAAAACAAGAAAGGCTACCGATTTGGTAGCCTTAACTTATTGATAAGTAAAGTGGAGCCAAAGGGGATCGAACCCTTGACCTCATGACTGCCAGTCATGCGCTCTCCCAGCTGAGCTATGGCCCCATATGTCAAACAATGAGAATCCCCATAGTAGCAAACGCGCTTTTGTTGCGTCAACTGTGATGATTTGCATAATCAGACTTTATCACATTGAGGGAACAGATCGGGCATGATATACAAGCTCTGCTGAAAGCACCTGGAATTATTTTCAACATGGCTTGCCAAACCGATTTACGAATGGGACTTCAACGATGAGCGCAAGCTACTCTGATGAAGAGATTAGAAAAATCCTGCTCGAACACAGATATTTCTATACGATAGATGAATTGTGCAGGAAATGGAGCATAACAACATACCAACTTCGCAAATGGAAAAAAGCTTTCCAGTACACCTGTTTTATTGGCGAAGTTCGCGATATGGCTGTGGTGGCTCTTCACAGCGGCGCGAATGAAATCTGTGGCATTGGAGATTTTCTAGATTACCTGAATCATTGCCGCTACACAGAAGCGGAGATAGTTGAGATGCTGGAAGAATTGAAAGCTCAAGGCATAGCAATCCAGGTAAATGGAGCCTGGCTTTATGACCAGTCTTATTCAAAAGATGATACATCGTTTATTTTTTAATCAGTCCTACCGCTTTCCTGGTAGGCGCATCGCCTGATTGTTTCTCATAACTGAGCGCCTTGCAGGGTGAATGCAATCACGCCCTTTGAAAAAAGCTGTGACGCATAGACTCAATAAAACTGTAAATTACACCAAGCGCTTTACGACGGAAGACAGCAGTCGAATCAAATATGAACTGGAGCGTTTTTTCATAGGCGGGGCGTTTGACCTGTGCGAAGATGAGCGCTTCATGGCAAGGCTTGAAACGGAAGACTGCGTTGTTGAAATCTCTTATGGCAAACTCGTACTCTCTTGCTGGCATGAGACTTGGTCGCGTTCCTGGCGAATTGTCGGTTGCGAAGCGATAGATGAAAACTTGCGTCTTCATTGCACCAAGCAGATGGGGCGCGTGCAATGCATATTGATGTTGAGGCGCGGTCCAGCGAAAGTGGAAACTGCAGAATCGCGGGCTGAGTTTGCCAATAAAATCGCTACCTTGATTGAAGCGAATCTGGCGGGATTTCAAGTCGAGCAAGTCATTTTGGCCAGAGATGATTCGCGCCACCTTTCAGCCATTCACACCCGATTGATAATCAAAAAGCGCGGCTACACGATTGCCGGGCTTGCCGTCAGTGAACGCGAATCGCAAGACTACGTTGATGCTGCGTTGGGCAAGGGTTTGATTTGGCTTGAAGAACTGCGCGGCAGAGGGCGCAAGGTCAATGGGCTGGCGTTGTTTGTGCCTGCGGAGAAAACTTCTACGATTGCCTGCCGGTTGACGGGTTTGGAGCTTGAAGGCGCGAAGATTGCGCTGTACGAAGTTGAGGAAGCAATGAAAACCATCAAGCCTGTTACGGCTTTTGATCAAGCCGATTTGTCGGACAATTTGAAACGCGCATCGTATCGCGCACAGTGGTCTAAATCGCCTGCGCTTTCTGCTGAAACCGTTTCCGTAATTGATCAGGCAAAACAACTGGCACCGGATTCGCTTGAAACGCATCAACGAAGCGGCTGGATATATCTTTCCATTCGAGGCCTGACGTTTGCCCGTATCTCTTTGAACCAGGCGAATGTTGAATTCGGTTTCAATCGCCCGCGAAAAAAACTCACGGATACAAACACTTCTGAGTTTGCAGATTTGATTTCACTCATCAACAGCCGACGCAACGCCGATTCGGAAAATCGCCGCGACGAGATCTTTCGCTCTCAAGCGGAGCGATGGCTTGAAGCGATCATTCGCCAAGATGTTTCTGTCATAGACCCGACGCTTGATTCGCGCTTCATCTATTCACAAGTGCCTGCTTATCGCGGCGAGCAACGCTCTTTCATTGATTTGCTGACGACGACGCGCAGCGGGCGTTTGGTGGTCATTGAGTTGAAAGTGAGCGAAGACGCGGAGTTTCCTTTTCAAGGATTGGATTATTGGATTCGCATAGATTGGCACAGGCGCAGGGGAGATTTTGAGCGACGTGGGTATTTCAAAGGCTTACCTTTAGCCGATGAACCGCCGTTGATATATCTGGTCGCGCCGCTGTTTCGCTTTCACGCGACGACGAAATTAATTGCCAGCAAAATATCAAAACAAGCACCGGTTTATCGCATAGGCATCAATGAAGACTGGCGAACCGAGTTGCGTGTCCTGTTGAGCGAGAGATTGAATTGATGGAGTAAGGAATTATTTGTTGATATAAAAACTTTCGACGACCTATGTTTTTACAGAGCGCGAACAACATTCATCCTTGTTGGCGCTCTGTGAATCAATAGCGAAAATTGCCAGCAGTGCGACAAACATCATCCGCGCTTGTTCATCATTCCGCCGACCATTCTGAGAATGTCGTCCACCGATGACCCATCTTGGTTTTGATCTAAAAGTCGCGATAGCATTCCTCCAATTGGCGAAGCACTTTCCTGAACTTGACGCTCTTTATCAAGCGCCGCAGCAACGCCGTTGGCATCTAGTCCTTGCTCGCGCTTGGCTTTGCCTAGCGCTCCCATCACGATCGGAGCCAGCATCATCAAAAGCTTGCCAACTGTAGCGGCATCGAGTCCGCTTTGCTGGCTGATGCCTTGTTCAACAACCGGCTGCTTGTTACCGAAGATGTGACCCAATATGCCCGCGCCGGGCCCGCTGCTTGCCCCGCCCAAAACGCCCACGAGATTGCCAAGTATGCTTCCGTCATGATCAGTTGTAAGCGCGTCGTCCAAAGCTTGCGCGCCCTGCTCTTGTGAAGCATTGCGAGCCAGCCCACCGATTAACATTGGCAGAGCCGCTTGTATTGCGTTGCCTACGGAACCTTCGTCCGCGCCTAACATCTGGCTCATATTGCTGATCGTGTCCTGGTTAATATTTTCGTTTAGAATTCCTTGTAAATTCATTTTTAATCTCCTTAATTTGCGATGTAAAACCGCAATCTCTATTGTGAAAATCCTATGCGAATCTTGACCTGAAAGATTGATTCGGATGATTCGCTCGACGGGATGAGGAGGAGCGTTTTGCTTTGCTCTACTTTCCATTTGTTGTCGCAAACCTTTGGATGCATTTTTAGAGCAATATATTTATGATGCGATTTGAACACAGGTATTATGACCACAGAAGCTGAAGGAGGCAAATTCGATTCGTCTGAATTCTTACTGCAAAATCATCGAAGGCGTGGCTGGTTCTGCGGTTTCGCTCGAAGGTTTGTGTTGCTCTATTTGCCCTTGCCAACCTGCTGCGGCACGAAAGTTGAAAATGTTTCCGTCGCTCTCTAAAACTTTTTCCCACTCCGCAACATTTGATTTCACGTCGATTTTTTCAACGGCAAATTCACTGATGAATTCGCGCATCTGCTCGGAAGCGTTTTTGTAGAGGGCGATCAACGCGGGATTGAAGCCCATCAAGCGCGTTGCTGTCCAATCAAGCGCCACCGGATTGAAGCCCGCCAAAATTACGCCCGCAGCATAGGCATCCGGGTGAAGCGGTCCCTCGCCTTCGCCGCCTATAACGCCGTCTATCACTGAAAAATATTTTCGCGCGGGAGTTGTTTGTAACTCGCCTTGCGCGTCGGCAAACAAAAGTATGCGATTCAGATCCAAAGTCATGCGCCAAGCCGTGTCATTGCCATGCCAGTTGCCATAGGTGAATTTCGGTTCTGCCGAAGCACTTTGAAACCTGCCCAACACTTTGCGAAAGGCTCGCCAGATCACGAAAGGATAGCGCCCCAGGCGCCAATTCCGGCTTAAAAACCAATCGGTCAACTGGCGTTCCGTACGGTCTTGCCAACTTGGATTAGACATCTCGTCGCCGCCATGTGCCTTAGAGCCAACGCGATAATGCGCCAGATGATTTTTGTCCGTGTTGATGCCCACCATGTTTTTGAGATTGAGAGTCGTGCCGACTTTGCGATGTACCTTGAGTTTTGGCACGGAAATCACCAGGTCTGCATCAAGCACAGGTTTGGCGATGAGATATTCGTGCGTATGATTGAGATGCGCCTTTATGGTCTCGTCGCGATTATAGTCCGCGCCGTACAAGCGCTTCGTATCAATGGCTTCCATGAAACTTTCTGCGCCAAGCGTCGCCTTGACAGACTCGACACCAATTTGCGGCAGACGTTCCCATATGATGCCGTATTTATAGATGGTCCGCTCTTTGCGGAAATCAAGGGTGGTGACCTTGACGCCAAGCCTCGCATAAGCCGCTTGCAAATAATCGGCAAGCTTATCCATTCCCGAATTTTGGTAGAGCATTTGCCAATCGCAATTCATCTGTGGGGCATCGCCGATGATGATTTCGCCACTACCTGCGAGTGCAATTGCGGCGTAATCGGCGATGGCGCGAATCACCGAAGGATGCGTGGTGACAGCTTCACAGGTGCCGCCGCTGGCGTTGAAATGGAGAACGAAATTCGGCTTGATTAAAACACGCTGATGCCTTGAAACCAGCTCTCCTAGCGGGTTCCAGGTCTTCTTGCCGAAATTTTCTTTGTCTAATCCCAGCAAATGAAATGACTCGCGCACCATCGCATAAACCTGATTGGCAGGATCAACCTGTTTGTCGGCATGTGGGTATTCCGGGAATATCTCTGACGGATGAAACGGCGGTTGCTTTGTATACTGTTGGGCTCCAGAAATGATAACGACGCTCAAATTATTGAGAAGATTTTTCAAGCCTTAACCCCTTAGATAGTGAATAGTGAATAGTGTCGGAAGCGCTACGCTTGATTTCTGATTCTTTAATAGAATCGGGAAGTGCCACCACTATTCACTGTTCACTATTCACTATTCACTATTCACTGCCGCAACGATTTGCATTATTTTTAGCTCTTGAATTACGAGGCGCGCTTTCCCACGCGGCGAAAGCGGTATTTCATCCACAAAACTCAAACTTGTTTCGACCGTGTCACTCATCTTTTCATTGAGCGCGTTGAGAATATTCAAACTGTCTTGTTCGGTATAATCACGCCTGCGTTTGATTCTGAGTTCTACTTTACCTTTCTCGCGTTGATAAAATTGCACCTGCAAGACGTGATCAAAAACATCTGTGTGAAAATTGAGTGCCGTCGGTGAAATTAAATTATCCAGCTTTCCGACAATCATATCCTGGCGGCGACCTTTCGTCTCTTTCAACAATTTATAGTTGCGCCCACAATCGCATTTGGCTCGACCCATGACAGCCCAATCGTCGGTTCGGTAACGAATTAAAGGCATAGCGAAATTGTCCAGCGAGGTGCCGACTAATTCACCCGCTTCGTCTTCAAAAGTTGCGATCAAGCCGTTTTCCTTTAGCACTTCGACGACGCTATATTCAGGGGAGATGTGGTAGTCTCCACTGACTTCGCATTCACCTGCAAGCACGACGTTTTCGCTGTGACCGTACCACGAAAACAGACGCGCTCCGAAAACCGATTCAACGAATTCACGTTGACCCGGATAGACAGTTTCAGACGAGGCAAGGATCGCTTTGAAGCGCGGTGGCTCGATCTTTTGAGTTTGCAAATGCCTTGCGAAATCTATAATGGCTGACGGATAGGAATGAAGATATGGCAAGCGCTTTTCTTTCATGACGCGAGCGTATTCGGCTATGTTGTCAGGCGTCATGTGAAAATTAGAAAAGACGAAAGAGCGTTCAGATGCTTCGTACTGCCAGTGGCGAGAACTTTTCACGAATGTGCCTCTAAGCAGAGCGCGGCGTTCAGAATAATCGAACCCTATGCGCTTCCATAGCGCGAATATGAAAGCGCGTTCGCGTCCGCCTGAGTGCCGCATATTGTAAAAGCCTAGAGGCACGCCCATGGTTCCGCCAGTTGTGAAATAGAGCATATCTTGCGGACGGATATTTTCTGCAATCAAGTCTTTGAGATTCTCGCGTATGGTCTCTTTGTCTAGCAGCGGGAGGTTTCGCAAGTCTGAAAGCGAGCGCACCTGGTGCGGGTCGAAGCCAATTGAGCGAAACAAACGGCGATAGTAAGGGACATGTTTCGCCGCGTGTTCAAGCATGGCGCGCAGCTTGGTGAGTTGAAATTCATGTAGGCGATCGGCGCTCCAATGTTGCGACTCCTTGAGCAAGGCAAGCGTGGGCGCAAACATTGGGCCGTAACAAATCGTAGCCGGAAGCCTGTAATAAATGGGCCGTAGCGCGGATTTAATTTTGCTTTTCATGCTCATCGAACGGCTACGCTCTTTCACCTTGAGAAATCGAGATTGCCTGAAAATCTAAAGCTACAAATCCAGCGGCGCTATATGGTCTATCTTCCAAGCGCCGCTGATTCGTTTCAATTTAACTTTGAGTTTGTGACTCATCTCTGTGCCGGAAAGCGTGACGGTTATGGATGCCACAGCCCCTTGAATGGTGAGTTTGGAAAGGCTTACGTTCTTTCCCCAATCTTTGTCCCAATCCTGAGCGCAGATGAAAACGTCAGCGCCCGTTTGCTCTAAAAGCTTAGGCGCTTTCCTAAAAAAAACCGGCGTAAGGTATTTTTTCAGAGCCAGTTTTTCTTCCGACAAAGGGTCTTTGTCGTGGTTGAGCCGGTCTATGTACCAGCGATAAAAATCTTTCACAAGGGCTTCTGGCGCCTCAGCGGTTGGTAAAGAGGTAGAGCTTTTTGGAGTGGCTATCGCTTGATTGGCAAGCGAATCGCTTGTTGGCACAATCATGAGGAAAAAAATAAGTAAAAGATTCATGTGGATATCCTTATCTGAAAAATAGATCGTCTTGTAACCAGATACTCTAACACGCAATGAAAAGAGATGGCAGTACTGCCATCTCTTTTCATTTTTAGCTTTGCGATTTACAGCAGAATTGACCAATCAACTTTACCTGCGCTTGCCCTCAAGTACGCCTAAGCAAAAGGCGCGGTCATAAAGGAAGGGGCGTGTCGGATCCGTTACGCAATAGGCTCTGACTTGCGCTTCGCCATTGAGGGCGCGATAAACGCCCGCGCCACCCGTCACTGCCAAAATTTCTGTAGGTCCTGTGAAGGGCGCAGC
>JANMSG010000082.1:0-3066 GCA_031389065.1 Acidobacteriota bacterium
TCCAAATTTTGGAAGTGTTCCTGTCAGTGCTGGTGACACATCTATTGAAATAGGTGGAGGTGGAGGGGGCGGTCCTTTTGTAGGAAGTTTGCAGGATCCCAAATCATTTGACGATGTTGTCAGGAGATTGATAGCAGAGGGAGAACAAACGGAAGCGTGGAAAGCTGGCTGTGGCTGTTTTGGAAAGCTTAGCGGTCCATTTACTTTAAAAGGCATTCAGGAAACCTGGATAAATAAGAAGAATGTAGGACTTGGAGGGTCAACGAATCCATCCTCTCAACTCTTTGGTGAATGTGCAACTTTTGTTCAGGTATCTGCAAGTTCCACTGTCCCTAAGGTAGATCAATGGAGACCAGGACCAAAGGTTGAGGGGAATAATAATATACAACCAAACACTGCGGTAGCCTATTTTAATAAGGATAATGGCACCAGATTTGATCACGGGCATTCAGGGTATTATGTAATGCCTTATCAAGGAGGATTTAGTCTGTTAGATCAATTTCCGGGGAAAAGAATTGGAGAGCGACCTGTATTGTATAATAACGGCACGCCCCAAAATAATGGCAGCAGTTTCTCTGTCATCATGGCATGCCCTTGTTCAACACAGCCAGTGATTCTTCGTTAAGCTGCTTATTGTTTTTATGAATGGAAACTGAATAATCTTAGACTTTTTTAAAGTTTAGCCAATTTGTATGTGCTCGGTTGGACCTAGTATGCTACAGATTTCTGTAAAATGAAGCCGTCTGTGCGCTTGCAGATAGTTATTCATAAACAAATGATCGTTTCTGTCTTTGGTACTTCAGAACCTTTCATTTGTAAAGATTGTGGTAATAGAATAAAGAGGAACAATGATTATGAGATATATAATTGTGATACTCCTAGCTACATTTTTGAATTCTGGTGGATTTATTTATGCCCAAGATTGGCAATATCGAGGGAGGCAAAATGGCGACCAGGAAGCTCAAGTCTGGGCACCGGGTACGACCCCAGATGGCACTGCTCAAACAACTTTACTTATTCGGAATAATTGCAATTACAAGAACTCTTTCGAATTGCAGTATATAGTCTATGGTACTGAAAACATTAAAAATTTTAACTTTGAGGATTTTAATGGTCCCAGTTCACCAGCATCCAAGAGAAAATTGATGACGGTAAAAATAGGCTTACAATCACAAAGCATTATAATGAAAATATCCGTGGGGGGATATTTCACTAAAACTGATGGAGGATTTGGGTTTATCTTTAATAAATTAGAATACATGAAGAAAGGAGATGCATATCGTTTGGCAAATATCCTATTGAAAAACCCTTCCAGCATTTCAATGTCAGTAAGTAGTTACAATAATAAAAATAAGATAATTCAAACAAAGTTTCCGGTCATAGGCGCAGCATCTACAATTGCCAAAGCAACGGCATGTAAAAAAACACATTAGAGAAATTAATTGATTAACTGAGATTATGGGCTAAACCCAACACTACTGTCATGAGGGGCAAAATCAAACATCAAGCGATTTCACTGCTATTTTTTCTGATCTAAAATTCTTATCACCGACGTTCTACCAATCTTGAGACGACGGGCGATTTCTGATTTGCTCAAGCCTTTCTTAAAAAGTTGCTTCACTTCTTTACTCTGCTTTATTGCGGTCTGTGGCCTGCCGTGTGGTTTTCCTTGTTCTCGAGCCTGGGCGATTCCGGCTTTTACTCGTTCTCGAAGAATGTCACGCTCGAATTCAGCAAAGACCGCAAGCATTCCCGCCAGGGCGCGCCCCGATGGGGTCGTGAGGCCTATGGCTTCATTCAACGAAACAAATCCTACATCAATTTCAGAAAGTTCTTTGAGGGTAGTTACTAAATCGGCTAACGAGCGTCCCCAGCGGTCGAGTCGCCATACGATGATGACATCCACTTCTCGCCGGCGCGCTGCCTTCAGTAACTCTTCTCGCTGGGGTCTGGTCTTCGCGCCAGAGCCAACCTCTTTGATTTGCAGAGTAATTTTCCAACCACGCTTGTTGGCATATTGGCGCATCGCCTTTTGTTGAAGGGGAAGCGTCTGTTGATCGTGCGTAGAAACGCGAGCATATAGTGCGGCTTTCATTGTTTTCATGGGTGTCCAAAAACCTCTCGAAAAATGAGGCTAAAATATAGCGAATTAATTGAGGTTTTTGAAGAGGGGAGAGGGTGTCCGAAAAGTATTCTTAATGGGTTTCTTGAAAGTCGCGGTGCTCAAGTGATTGGGGCTACGACTTTGACAGGAAAAGCATATTCAGCGAAACTAAAGCTCAGTGACAACACGTTACAAGCTTTGAGGGAAAACCATGGAAACGAACTTGAACAATGGTGGATTGACACCTTCGGGTATGACTTTGAAAGACTCACTGAATCTGAAGCCCGATACCTTGCTAGAGCCAATGATGCTCACTCCATTGCAGCAAGAATTGTTGAGGCAAGACGCAAAAGAGATCGTGGCATATCTTGAGCAATCGCCTCGTCTCAAAGCCTTCTTAAAAAATATCCGCTCTCAAGAGAGAGGATAGGTTGCAACGATGAACCTTCCGCAATCCGATTCATAACTACCCTTTGTTTTGATTCAAAGCGGAGCGGAGCGTCGCCACCAGATCGGCTACAGCAGAGCGTTTCAGGTGATAGCTGGCGCGGTTGACGATGAGTCTCGCAGTGGATTCAGCAATCGTGTCAATCACCACCAAGCCATTCTCTTTCAAGGTGCGACCCGTTTCGACTAAATCAACGATGTGATCGGAAAGCCCAAGCACAGGCGCAATCTCTATCGAACCCGATAACGTGATCAATTCGACTGGCACACCTCGTTGTTGAAAATAGTCGGCGGTGATGCGCGGATACTTCGTCGCTACGCGGGCAATCGTCAGCAAATTATAACCGCGCTCTGCGGTTTCTCGACGACCTGCGACAACCAAACGACACGCGCCAAAGCCTAAATCCAGAGGCTCGTGAACGTCTGCTCGCGATTCCATCAACACGTCAAATGATTTGGGATCCTGCAAACTTCCTACAAAAGGACCGCCCCCTCCACCTCCACCTATTTCAATA
>JANMSG010000090.1:0-5971 GCA_031389065.1 Acidobacteriota bacterium
TGTTCAACCGCCGAGGTAATCCTGATCATTGCCTCAGAAGTATGCTGCACCGAGTTGCCGCCTCTTTCAGCCGTGCTAAGCGCCCGTCGCGCTGCGTCTGCCGAAGCCTCCGCATTTTTTGAAATTTGCCCCATACACACAGCCATCTCTTCAACAGAGGATGTCGTATTGGTGATCTCGTCAGTTTGTTGTTGCGTGCCAGCCTCTATGTCTTCGGCTGCTACCAGGATCTGCGAGGCGCTTGAGGAAACCGAAAGGCCATGTCTTTTCACTTCTGTCAGCATGGCGCTGAAATTATCGAGCATCTTGTTTACCGATTGTGCGACCAGCCCGAGTGTATCCTCTGCTTCTTTACTGCGTATGGTTAAATCTCCTTCAGATACTTTAGATACGAAGGTCAGAAACTCTCCCAGGGTGCGTTCCAGAGCTTCTTCGGCGCGCTTACGCTCGGTGATGTTTCTGGTGATTCCGAATGTGCCTATGACTTGCCCTTCTCTATCGTATAGAGGATTCTTGGTGGTTGAAGCCCAGGTATCTTCTTTATCAGCCCAGGTCTCTCTCTCTTCTATGCCTACCAGTGGCTGTTGCGTCCTGATTATCCTCTGTTCATCATCGAAAGCCGGTTGTGCATGAGCGGGTGTGAAAAAGTCGAAATCCGATTTGCCAATCGCATCTGCGGGATCGGCCAGGCCAAAGTGAAGGGCGCTACTGATCCTGATAAAACGGCTCTCCAAGTCCTTGAAGTAAATAAAGTCCGAACTGCTGTTCATAATCGCATTCAGCAAATCGCTCTCGCGCAGTAAGGCCTGCTCTGCAAGCTTGCTTTGCGTGATGTCCCAGGAGATACCCTGTAGGCCTATCATTTTTCCACTCTCATCATAGGTTGGTGTTTTTATCACTTGCAGGTAGAGCTTTTTGCCGTCGAGGTCTATATTCTCGATAACTGTTTCCATTGCCTGTGCGGTCTCGATGACTTTTTTATCATCGCTGTGTCTGTCGGCTCCATCTACAGGGAATAAATCAGTATCTGTCTTGCCGAGGAGGCTCTCAGGCGACGACTGCATTCTTGCGCTGAATGCCTGGTTGACAAATATATACTTGCCCTCAGGGTTTTTGCAGAAAATATCTTGCGGCAGGCTGTTGACGATAGCCTGCAACAGCGCGTGCGATTTCTGCAATTCTTCATCGATACGGTCAGGTTTGCTCGAATACGTTGACTGCATTTCGATTAATGGCTGTGTGAGCGAAATAGAAGCCGCTTCGGATACGGATGCTTGCGCAAAATCAGTAAGGCTCTGTGAAAACAAAGAGCTGGTCAAGCCAGTAGGAATCTGTGAGAAAGTTTCTTCCAGAGACTTGGAAACCTTCTCCGACAACATAAAGATAAGAGCGCCAAGCAGTGCAAAGACGACAAGGCCAGAGAGCACAAGTGTCCTGGTGATCTGCTCTACGCCTTGCTGCATCGGCTGATTGGTGTCTGCGCTGACAGATAGATTGATATAGATCACCAGACAGATGAGCCCAATTGACAGAGCCGTGTAAATCACACCGCTAGCCACGATCTTCATTCGCAGACTCTTACAGCCAAGGGTTTCTAACAGAGCAAAGACATCAAATCGCGAGGTTGGCTTGCTCATCTCCTGATTTTCCATTTCTTTCACTATGTTCATTGTTGACACCTATGAGGTTGTAATATGGACAATTCTGCGAAGGGAAGAATGCTTGTGCGTAAATGCTCACTGCAAAGCTGGTGGCCTGAAGTCATTTGGTAACCTCGCAAGCCAGTCTATATTCTGATTCAAACTATTGATTGTCCAATTACGAAGAGGATACGGGGTTTCCTCTGTTTCTTGTGGGAACTCAAAAGAGTTTTAGGAGCAAACACAAAATTTGCAATTAGGAGCAAAACCTTCCTGAGAATATTCGGGAGTCACCTGATAAGTCAATAGTATTTTCATCTGAGGAAGCGATAGCGAAACGCAAGGTGTTTGAGTGTGAAATTATATAGAAAGAGAGAAGCCAGACGTTTTTGCTTTTGAGACAAATGCCTGAAGTCAAAACGCCAGGCTATAGATCCGCTGATTTATCCGGTAGCGAAATCTTTCGTCATTGTCGAACTCCTACGAAGATCGGCTCAGGCGTGAGGGCGATGCCGAACCTGCCCATCACGCGAGCTTTGATCAGGTCGCACAACTCTACAACTTCGCGCGCTGTGCCGCCGCCTCTGTTGATAATCGCAAGCGCGTGTTTGGTTGAAGTGCCTACGTTGCCGTAAACAAATCCGCGACGGATACCCGCGCTTTCAATCAACCACGCCGCAGATAATTTCAAGCGATTATTTGCAACCGCAAACGCCGGCATCTCTTCGAGGTTGGGAATAATGGTGCTGGCGCGTTGCTTGATTTTCTCGAACTCTTCGCGTGTAACAACAGGATTGACGAAGAAAGAGCCTACGCTGCGCGAATCCGTATCGTTTTCGTCAATCACCATCGCCTTGCGACGACGAATGCGAATCACTGCTTCGCGCACTTGGGCGAGGCTGGCGTTGGTAATGATTTGTTCTGCGAAGTAGCTTTGCAAATCGGCGTAACGAATCGCCGGTTTGCCGTTGACGCGTAATTGATAAGTTACGTTGGTGACGATGAAGCGGTGGCGATCTTTTAATTTGAAACGGCTGGTGCGATAGCCGAACTCGCATTCGCTGGCAAGCATTTCAACAAGGCGATGGGTTTTTGTGTCGAAGGCTTCGAGGGCAATCATCGTTTCGCTCACTTCCTGCCCGTAGGCACCGACATTTTGAATCGGTGTTGCGCCGACTCTGCCGGGAATGCCCGACAAGCATTCAACGCCCGCCCAATGATTGGCTACACACATTGCGACAAACCAATCCCACTCAACGCCTGCGCCTGCTTTGACGATTGCTTGATGATTTTCAAGGCGAGATTCAATGCCGCAAATACTCAGGTGAATGACCAGTCCCGCAAATCCTTCATCAGCGATAACGATATTGCTGCCGCCGCCAAGTATGAACCAGGGAAGTTGGCGCGATTTGGCCCACAAGACGGCTGAAGCCAGCATTTCGTTTGTCGTCGCTTCGATGAAATATTTCGCTGCGCCGCCTATTCGCAGGGTGGTGAACTCTGCGAGCGGCACATTTTCGAGGATTGATTTTTTAAACTCTTCTTCGATGCTCGGCAAGGTGTCTCTCCAACTTTACGTATGAACAGGGAACTATTTTTACCACTCGTCATAAGCGTGTAAATCTTCGTAGGTTTCGCGTCTGCGAGCGATGGCGATGTCACCCGATGCTTT
The DNA here is from genome assembly GCA_031389065.1 of Acidobacteriota bacterium. GTDB lineage: Bacteria > Acidobacteriota > Blastocatellia > UBA7656 > UBA7656 > JACQDB01. The sequence goes on from JANMSG010000090.1 coordinate 3,313, forward strand.
TATCATAATGACCGCCGGGCGCGGGCGACCATTGTACTGCGAAGACTGGTCTAAGGTGTAAGCCCCTGTGTTCAACAAAGCCAGCACATCGCCTACATTGGTATCTTCAGGAAGCAGACGATAATTTGGCAGACGCGAGCCTTTCTCTAAATCGAAATAGACATCGCCCGAATCGCACAAAGGACCGGCGACTTTGAAAGATGGTTGATGGGTCTCTTCGGCGCGCGAAGCCGAAATCAGATGGTAGTACCATTTGTACATTCCCATCGAAAGCGCTAAGGAATACCCTGCGTCTGTCAGTAACCAGGTGTCGCCGGTTTCGGGGCGCTCTTTGATATTGCAGACGCGAGTCAAAATTAAGCCCGTGTCGCCGATGATTCTGCGACCCGGCTCCATCACGATGGTTAAATCTTCGAGCAAACCCGCTTCATCGTGCTTTACGGCTTCGGCAAGAGCAGCTCTGAGGACGCTTTCAGGGTCTAGTTGGGCCGATAGCATGGCGCGTTCGCCTTCGCCTATCTGGTCAGCCATAGCCGTCGCCGGCAAATAATCAATCGGCAAACCGCCGCCGATGTTGATATGCGTCAGACGGTGATTAAATCTCTTGTACAGGTCAACAAGGATTTTCCACATTTCGCCAAACGCCAGGGCGTAGGGTTGCGCATCGGGGGTTTGCGAGCCTACGTGAATGTGCGCGCCAGCCAGGTTGATGGCATCAGACATTTCTAGCGCGTGGGTGAAGGCGGCTTCGATTTGCGCCGGGGAAAGCCCGAATTTTGATGACAGCAAACCGGTCTGCAAAGCGATGTGCGAGCGTGTGACGATTTCGGGAACGATGCGAATGGCTATGTTGGCGCGCTTCCCGACGTTGCGAGCTACACGCGCAACTTGATCAAGTTCGTAAAGCGAATCAATGTTGATGGCTAGAATGCCATAATCAATGGCGGCGGCGATCTCTTCATCGGTTTTTGAAACGCCGTTGAAAATGATCTGCTCGGGTTTGAAGCCTATGACTTTCGCTTTGTAGAGTTCGCCGCCCGAATTGACTTCCAGGTCGCCGCCAGCATCGAGAACGGTTTTCAAAACAGCCATGTTGGAATTGGCTTTCGAGGCATAACAGAGTTTGATTTTCGGATGCGCGGCTTCGACTGCGCGGCGCAAATTGCGAACATTATCCGCTATGTGTTTTTCGGAAAAGACATACAGCGGGGTACCGTATTGCTCTGCTAGAGTCACGGCATCAACGCCGTTGATGGTTAAATGACCATTGCGAGTTTCCAAGTGACCCGCCACTTGCCAAGATTTCGTTGGTTCTGACATTGATAACCTCTGCGATGAAATTAAACGATGAATTGTAAGCGAGTAAGCTGATGGCTGGCAAATTTGCTTTAGGTGGGATTGCAAATTTTGGCGAATGAAACCAGGGTCATTCAGTTCTCGACGATGAAGTTGAATGCCAAAGAAGCTGAAGTCAAGATAGAACGCAGATGAAGCGGATTGGGCGGATCAACGGCGATGTTGATCCGCCCAATCCGCCTAATCCGCTTACCATCAGGAAATGATTTGAGAACTCATTCTTTTTAATGGCGAGAACTCAATAATCTTGTTATGAAACTTGACTGATTATGGATTTTGATAAAGGCGAACGATTGCCTTATCGTCGAGCGCCGCAAGGATCTCTGCGAAACTTTTCTCCAGTTTCGGGTGAATAAAATCCGGCGCAATTTCGCACATAGGCTCGAGCACAAAGCGGCGCAAGTGCATACGCGGATGCGGAATGACCATGCCTGTATCAAGCGTTTCTTTGCCGCTTGCTTCGGTGGCGCTGGACATATCTTTGATGGAAATCAAATCGCTGAAAAGCAGCAAATCAATATCAATCAGACGTGGCGCGTTTGGAAAGCTACGCTTGCGCCCCAAGTTGTTTTCGATTTCATGCAAGGCGCGCAGTAACACTTCAGACAACAACATCAAAGAGAGACGCGACTGCGGATTACTCGCAAGCTGTTTTTGAATGGGCGGTTCAATCGGCAGGTTGATCTGTTTGCCAAACTGCATCTCTACCACTTGATTCAAATACCAATTCTGCTCTGTGTGTCCTACAGGTTCTGTCTCGTAGAGTGACGAGACGTTGACGATTTCAAGCCCAAGCGTTTGGATTTGCGCCAAAGCGTCGCGCAGAATTTCTTCACGGTTGCCCTCGTTCGAGCCGAGCCCTAGAAAAATCCTCACATCCATATTGTCGAAAATGTTTTCCATATTCTCTGATTGAAAGGCTATCATATCGAGTTTATGACGACAATCATTGTAAGTAAACGCGGTGTTGAAAGAGCGCAGGCGCGTCACCTATGGATTTATCGCAGCGACGTTTTGGATGTGCGCGATGCCGGGCCCGGCGAGATCGTTCGCGTCACCGATACCAAAGGGAAACGTCTGGGCCAGGCGCTCTACAGTTCCACTTCGCAAATCGCTGTGCGTTTCTTGTCGTTTGCGGAGCAAGAAATCAACAGGGATTTTTGGCTGTCGCGTTTGGATGCTTGCGAACAGTTGCGCTTGCAGGTAGTAAAAAACGCCAATGCCTATCGTTTGGTTTATGGGGAAAGCGATGGGTTACCGTCGCTTATCGTTGACAAATTCGACGATTGTCTGGTGATGCAAA
>JANMSG010000114.1:0-2144 GCA_031389065.1 Acidobacteriota bacterium
ACGTCGGCGGCGGCACAGGAATGATTTGTTACGGCTTCAAAGGCGGCATCGGCACCGCTTCAAGAATGCTTGATGAACGATCCGGCAGTTATACGGTAGGTGTTTTGGTACAAGCGAATTTCGGGCGAAGAAATCAATTGCGTATCGCCGGGGTTCCGGTTGGCGTAGAGATAACCGAAAACAAAATTGCTTATGAGAACAGCGAACGGTTCGACAAAGATGTGGGCTCGATTATTATTGTTGTGGCGACGGACGCACCGCTCCTGGCGCATCAACTGAAACGACTGGCGCGCCGCGCTGCTTTGGGAGTGGCGCGCACTGGAAGTTCATCGGGTAACGGTTCCGGCGACATTTTTATAGCTTTCTCGACGGCGAATGCTGGCGCTGCTAAAGCTAATGTTGCTCAGTTGACGATGCTTTCAAATGACAGGTTAGATACGATATTCGAAGCCACCGTTCAAGCGACTGAAGAAGCCATTATCAACGCGCTGGTTGCGGCGGAAACAATGACAGGTATAGATAATCATAAAGTCTTTGCGATTGGACATGACCGGCTTAAAGAAGTGATGAAAAAATATAATCGCCTGAATGAAGGTAAATGATTTGGCTTTGATAATGGTTATTTGTTGAAGATTTGAGTGCGAATGAGTTCATAACTTCTCAGTCATGTTAATAATAGAAATTTCACATTCTGCTCGCGGAGGAGGCGCTGCGGAGATTAGCCAGTGGTGTAGCCACTGGAGAGAGAATGTGAATTGAAGTTCGCGCTCTGAAAGAGCGCAGGAAGTTTGCAGCGTCGAATCTCCTTCGCCCTTTCAGGGCAAGATGAGATTGTGTAACCTCCCGTCCAGTGGCTGCACCACTGGCTAATCTCCAAAGCCCCTTCGGGGCAAATTTGCTGGTTAGGTATTGCAGTAGATTGGAATACGAAGAAGCGTTTTGGATTTCTAGATGATGAAAAAAATACTCCTTGTCCTTATTGTGATTGTGGCTTTGTTACTTCCCGGTTGCAAGATTGGCGCTGGCGATGAAGCTGGCGGGAAATTTCGTGTCGGCATAGTCTTTGACATTGGCGGCAAAGATGACAAATCTTTCAACGCCGCAGCCTGGGAAGGCGTGAAGCGTGCGGCTCAGGATTTCCCTATAAAATTACGCGATGTCGAGCCTGGTGAGCCGACTTCAATTGAACCTTCCATGCGGGCATTTGCAGAGCGAGGCTACGATTTGATTATCGGTGTAGGGTTTGCGCAGATGCCGATTATGGTTAAAGTGGCGAAAGATTATCCGAATCTTAAATTTGCTATCATCGACGGTGTGATTGAGTATCCGAATGTCGCTTCGTTAATATTCAAAGAACACGAAGGTTCTTTTCTGGTCGGCTACATCGCCGGAAAAACCACCAAGACGGACAAGATCGGTTTCGTCGGCGGCATGGACATCCCGCTCATTCACAAATTCGCTACTGGCTACGCGGAAGGCGCAAAGTATGCGAATCCTAAGATTCAGGTCTTTGAAAACTTTGTGGGCATTAACGATGGCGCCTGGAACAATCCCGGCAGAGGCAAAGAGCTTGCGAAAGCGCAAATTGAACGGGGCGCGGATATCATTTTTCAAGCGGCAGGGAATTCGGGTTTGGGCGTCTTTGACGCGGCAGAGGAGACCAACAAATATGCAATTGGCGTTGACGCAAATCAGAATTGGGTCAAGCCGGGTTTTATTTTGACCAGTATGCTCAAGCGCCTGGACGTAGCGGTTTATAACACGGTAAGAGATTTAGTGGAGGGGAAATTTTCTGGTGGAATTCATCTCAACGGCCTTGAAAACGAAGGCATAGGCTACGCGCTCGATGAATATAACCAATCTTTGATTCCGCAATCCGTTATTGATGACGTTGAGAAAGTGAAGAAAGCTATTATTGCTGGAAAAATCAAAGTAACCGATGCAATGGCGAAGTAGATAAAGTTGAAATGTTTTTATTTATTCAAACCAGGTATGTATTTAACAAGAGTGACAATGAGTAAATACTAATTCATTGCCGCAATGAATTCAGTCACAGCATCATATAAATAGTTTAGTTGCCCTTCAAAAAAATGATCCGCATCAGCTATCAATTTTAAGCGTTTTTCGCCGCTCAATTTTTCGTA
>JANMSG010000154.1:0-1773 GCA_031389065.1 Acidobacteriota bacterium
CATATCGCCAGCCGTCCGTGAAGACTTTAATCACATCCGGATTGTAAGCAACCCAGCGTCGCACTGCCGCGCGAGCCTGTGTAGGCGTACTGACTTCAAGCGTGAACAAGTCGCCGCGTCCGCCTTCTGCCCCGTGCCCGCCCGGTGTACTCATTCGCGCTGCGAGACTGATGCGTGGCGCGATGACTGCGCCACTCTTTATTAACCGCCGCATCGGCTCGAAGGTTTCAGGATAGGTGCCGAAATCAACAACCGAAGTCACGCCACAATAGAGATAGGCTTGCAAGTGTTTCGGCCAATCGGCGGACACGCCGCCACCGCCTGTCGTGCTCGAAAGATGGGTGTGTAAATCGAATAAGCCAGGAATCAGGGTTTGCCCTTCGGCACGTATGACGCGAGCGTTTTCGGGAATCTCTATGTTTGCTCCAACAGCGGCAATCGTCGCGCCGCGAATTAACACAGTAGCTTGAAAAGCGTCTGCGCCTGTGCCGTCAACTACGGTTGCGCCGACAATGGCGATTAGGCTTTCGGTTTGCGGTGTTGGGTTGACGGAAATTGAAAATAGGTTGAGGGCAAATGCAGCGACAAATAATAAACTCAGAGATGTTTTACAGCGCTTGAAATATTGATTAGCCATAGCACTCCTCTACCCAAACCTTCTTGTGAACTTTCATAAGCTTTATGAGTCGTTTTCAACAGCTTTCGACACGACCTTGAGAATTCTTTGCGGCAATGAAAAGACTATATTGCTCTTTGCGCTGTAGTCCAGTTATTATGTCGCCGCTATGAAAGAAGAACTAACTTCGAAACAAATATTCACGCAAAAATTTATCGCCGTAATCTTTACCTTGGTCCTGTTTGTCCTGATGGTGTGGGGTGTTTTGCAATTAGTGGATTCGTTAAAACCTCCGACCCCATGAAAGTCAAAATCAATGAGAGCGAATCTGTAACCGCTATCGCTTATCGCGCCAGCCAGAGAAAGCGATTCGGCGCTACCCTTTTGCTCGGACACGGGGCGGGCGCAAATCAACTGAGCGAGTTTATGGTGAACTTCGCCGAAGGACTTGCGGCGCGCGGCGTTGACGTGGTGACATTCAATTTTCTCTATACCGAACAAGGTCGCAAAGCGCCTGACAGACAAGCCAAGCTCGAAGACTGTTATCGCGCCGTTGCAGGTTTCGTGCGAGATAAATTGCGTGGCAATAAATTTTTCATCGGCGGTAAATCTATGGGTGGCCGCATCGCTTCGCAAATAGCGGCATCGGGTGTTGATGATTTGAGCGGCTTGGTTTTCCTGGGCTATCCGCTGCATCCGCCTGGTAAGCCTGAACAACTTCGCGCTGAACACCTCTCAAAGATTCGCAAGCCTATGCTTTTCGTGCAAGGCGAGCGCGACGCATTCGGCACGGCAAGTGAATTGCGCCCGATGATCAAAAAACTAAAACCAGCCGCTCAATTGTATGTGATTGCAGGCGGCGATCATTCTTTCAAAGTCCCGAAAAAAATGGGTCTCACGCCAGCGCAAATCTACCAGGCGGCACAAGATGAAATCGCTGGCTGGCTGCAAACCATAATCCCTTAAGCAAAGCCGAAATTCTCATCCCCTCTACCATCCTTGTTACCTGCCGAAAACTATAGGTTTCAAGAAAAAGAATTTCCGAGGAAAGCAGAAATGCGCCGCCAATCGTACCGTAGACTGTCTAGTCTGCGGATGTTTCATGAACTGAAAAACTCAAAGAAAAGATCAACTCTGGCTGCAAACTCTCGTTCTTC
>JANMSG010000200.1:0-3530 GCA_031389065.1 Acidobacteriota bacterium
GATTCTTACGGACTCGATTCCCAGGACAATGACTGCGGCGGCATCTATAAAATTGCCAAACCTCTGGTGAATGCCTGTCGCAAAGCTGAACAATGGCAGAGTTACGACATCGCATTTCGCGCTGCCCGTTTTGAAGCAGGCAAGTTGAAAGAGAAAGCCCGCGTCAGCGTTTTTCATAACGCTGTGATGATTCATAACAACCTCGAACTTCCCATGTCTACGGGTGGCGCGATGAATGAGGATATGTCAAAGCCTGGGCCCATCCTGCTTCAAGACCATGGGGATCTGGTTCGTTTTCGCAACGTCTGGATTATGCCGATTAAGTAAGGTTGAAAAAAGTTTAATTGAATTTGTGGATTGTCAGTCGCAAAATTCATTTGATTACAAGAAGAAAACCGAGCCGGAATCACTTATTTTTTTTCGCTGTGATGTACCTTGTAACTGCCGATTCGCTATGATAGTTTCAGAGTTCTGAAAAATCGTTTTGGAGAAGAATAATGGACATTAAAGAAAGAGTTGTTGAAGGCGTAAGCATTCTGGATGTGTCAGGCAAGATCGTGCTTGGCGAAGGCGACGTGCAAATCAAAGAGCGAATCAGAGATTTGCTATCGGACGGGCAACGCAAGATTCTTTTGAATCTTGGCGACGTAAGCTACATTGATTCAGCGGGACTGGGCTCGCTCATCAGCAGCTATGCAACAACGAAGCGTGAAGGCGGACATTTGAAACTTGTCAACCTCACGAAGCGTGTGCAAGACCTTCTGGCAATCACCAAGCTCATCACTGTCTTTGATACTTTCGATAACGAAAAAGAAGCGATTGATTCTTTTTAGTATGAATTGAATCGCTCGACCTCAAAGCAGGCACAAATATTCATCGTTGAAATAGGAGAGCGGCTTTGAATGCTTAGCCGCTCGCTTCTTGTCGAGTTTTGCTACCGAGCGGCAATCAATGAGTCCTGTCACGCATTTTCTTTTGGGCTGGGTTGTCGCCAACACTTCCGATACCATCAATCGCAAGGAGCGCGCCATCATCACGCTTGCAGGAGTGGTGCCCGATGTAGACGGACTAGGCATCCTGGCTGATCTATTGACGCGCAACTCCGAGCGTCCTCTCGACTGGTTTTCTCAATACCACCACGTACTCGGTCACAATCTGGGCTTGAGTCTGCTCATAGTTGCCTTCGCATTCTTGATTGCAAAGCGAAAATTTCAAGTCGCCGCGCTGGTTTTTTTCAGCTTTCACTTGCATCTATTGTGCGACCTGATTGGCTCGCGCAGTCCGGATGGCCATCAATGGCCGATTGTTTACTTGCTGCCTTTTTCAAATGCCTTGCAGATCACCTGGGGCGGACAATGGGAATTGAACGCCTGGCAGAATTTTGTGATCACAGGCGTCGCGCTGTTTTTCGTTTTTGCGATTGCCATCAAGCGCGGTGTTTCGCCACTTGAAATGATTTCCGATTCTGCAAACCGCAGATTTGTTGACACGCTTCGACGACGTTTTCAGCAGAAGGACTAATTAAGGTTGTTGTGCAGCTAAGGCTTTGACGCGATCAATGCTTTGCTTAATCGCCGGGTCGTTGGTCGCCGCGTAAGCTTTTTCGTAAATGCGTAAAGCCTGTTGATATTGTTTGTCGCTTTCGTAAACATAGGCGAGTTCCGATAAAGCAGGAACGGAATCAGGGACCAGTTGAATGGTAATCTCTAAAGCCTCCATCGCCTTGCGCGTCTTGCCGCAGCGTGACAACGCGATGCCGTAATAGAGCCAGGCTTGTCCGTTATCCAGGCTGTCTTTCGTAAGGCGTTCAAGCGGCGCAACGGCCTTTTCAAATTGCCTTCCGCCTAAATAAGCGCGACCCAGGACATTTGCGGTCTTTCCGTCATCACGAACGGTTTTCAACTGTTCGCCCACGGTCGCTGCTTCATTCCACAACGCATTTCCAGTCGCCGCGACGGTTGCCTTGCGCGCCTTTCGCATCAAACTTTCCGCCAGCAATTCCAAAGCGGCTGCGTCTTGCTCATTCGCTTTCACGGCTTCACGTAGCGCAGGGATAGCCTTGTCGTCATCCTCTTTTTTGAAATACATCAAGCCAACTAGATAAGCATTTGCGCCAGCCTCTTTCGCATTGTCGCTTTTGGTTGCCGCAAGCAGAGGCAGAGCTTCGTCGTAGCGCTCCAGAAAATAGTACGCCCGTCCGAGCGTAGTGCGCGCGCTCGGGTCAACTTCGCGTTTTGCTTTCGCAGTGATTTCGATGTAGCGCTTGAGCGGGTCAAGGCTCTTGTCGTATTCGGCTAAAAGAAAATGCGAGATGCCTATGGTGAAAAAAGCTGCGGCGATATCCGGGCTTGCTGGAGTTTGAACTTCCAGCAAATCCACCGCGTGCGACAGCGGCAACTCGACTTTGTTGTAGCGTTTCAATTTGAATTCGCAAAGCCCTATGTAATACCAGGCGCCCGCCGCGTCCGGACGTTCGCGCACCAGGTCTTGAAACTCTGCGAGCGCGGCGCGAAAGTCGCCTTTGTTGTAGAGCGCAACGCCGCGATCCCAATCAGAAGCCATGATTGGAGCGGCGCACAGTATGACGAATAAAATTGTCGCTTGAATTTTTTTGAAGCTGGATTGCATTGAGGAGAAATTATTACACGCCAGGCTTGACTCATCAACGCAATCCAAGAAAGCGATAAACAAGCTTATAAATCCGTGACCATCCGCTCAAGCTTTCGCACCACAGGCATCATATTGGGCGGGTCATAGTTGGTCATCACGATAACGGTGTAGCCGAGTTCAGGAAAGATGCTCAAACTGGAAGCGATGCCGGGCGCGCCACCGTTGTGACCGAACGAGCGTTTGCCATTGACCTTCATATCACCGAAACCGTAAGCGTATTTATTGCCGCCGCCGCCCATGTTGACTTTGCCTGTTGTGACCAGCTCTGTGGATTTCGCGCTCAGCAATTTATTGTCGCGCAAAGCAACGGCGAATTTCAGCAAGTCTTCGACGGTTGAATAGCCGCCGCCAGCCGGGCCTCCGCGATTCGGGCGACTGTCGGTGTTCTCTTTGCGACCCGCTTCTCCACCCGAGCCTGCGTAGCCCATCGCCAGATTCGGCGTCCTCTTTTTCATCTCGTAGGCGTCACTATTGGTCATTCCGGCGGGCTTATGGATATGCTCGCGCACATAATCGTAGTAATTCTGCCCGGACACTTTTTCGATGATCGCGCCAAGCACGATGAACCCTGAATTGCTGTACTCGAAACGCGCCCCAGGCTCAAAGAGGAGAGGTTCGTCGGAAAACAGGGCAAGATAATCCGCTACGGTTTTGATGCTTGCTTTTCTTTCGTCAAACTTCTTGTTCCAGTAAGAGCCCAAGCCCGATGTGTGGGTTAGCAATTGATGAATCGTGACTTTCTCCCGCACATCTTTGTTGGGGTAATCGGGCAGGAACTTCCCGACCTTGTCATCAAAGTTGAGCTTGCCTTTTTCAACGAGTTGCGCGATTGATACGGCAGTGAACATCTTGTTCATCGA
>JANMSG010000221.1:0-37001 GCA_031389065.1 Acidobacteriota bacterium
GGCGGGTTTCTACATCAGTCAACCCGCCCGCTACCGCAGGCGGTTCTGACTTATTGCGCTTAATGCACGCGCTTCTCAAAGCCTTTCCAGTAGGTTTCGCGTAATTCCTTTTTCAAGATTTTCCCTGTGCCGCCTTTTGGAAGCGATTCGCGAAATTCTATGGACTTGGGAATCTTGAAACCAGGCAATTGCGTGCGGCAATACTCTATCAATTCTTCCTCAATCATCTGCTGCCCTTCTTTCAACACGACAATGGCTTTCGGCACTTCGCCCCAACGCTCGTCAGGCACGGCAATCACGGCACACTCTAAGACAGCCGCGTTCGAGTAGATTGCTTTTTCCACTTCAATCGAAGAGATATTTTCGCCGCCTGAAATGATGATGTCTTTCTTGCGGTCCACAATCAGGTAATACCCTTCTTCATCAACAACCGCCATATCGCCTGTGTGAAACCAGCCGTCGCGTATCAATCGTGCAGTCTCTTCGGGCAACTTCCAATAACCAGTCATTACGTTGTCGGCGCGCACAACAATTTCGCCATCACTTTTGCCATCGTGTGGCAAATGATTATCGTTGCCATCCATAATGCTCATTTCAACGCCGGGCATAGGAAAGCCTGTCATCGCTTGTCTCTGCCAACGCGCTTCATCAGATAGATCTTTCAAATGTTCTTTGATAAACGATATCGTCAACACAGGCGTGGTCTCCGTCAAGCCATACCCAGAATAGGCGCGACAACCTATCGTTTGTTCAATTTCGCGGATGAGCGAGGGACCGGAAGCTGCGCCGCCGATGTTGATGAATTCAAGGCTCGATAAATCGTACTCTTTAATTTTCGGATGATTGAGCAGCGCATAAGCCATCGTAGGCACTACGGCGACGTGCGTGATGCGTTCGCGTTGAATAATCTCCAGCACTTCCTGCGGGTCGAATTTCGGGACAATTACGTGACGCGCTCCCATGCAGGTGAGGGTATGCGGCGTCCCCCAGCCATTGACATGAAAGAGCGGTATCGAGTGCAGTTGCGTGTGATAATCCTTGATGCCCAGGCCGCCGATGACTTGCATGGCGTGAAGGTAGAGTTTGCGATGCGTCATCATCACTCCTTTCGGATTGGCGGTCGTGCCTGACGTGTAAAAGAGTTCTGCGAGGTCGTCGTCTTTTATCTCATCAGATGGCGTGAAATTGGCTCCTGTTGCCTGTATCAAGTCTTCGTATTGAGTTTCAATCGAAACGAATTGCCTGATGCTTGTGGTTTCATTTTTGAATGACTCAACCAGCGGCGCGAAGTCTTCGTTATAAAATAGTGCGACGGTGTCAGAGTTGTTAAGGATGTAAGCAATCTCGTGCGGTGTCAGGCGAATGTTTATAGGCAGAAGAACTGCGCCCATCTGCACGACGCCGTAATAAGCCTCGAGTAATTGATGGCTGTTGTAACCGAGCCATGCGACACGTTCGCCGCGCTCGATACCAAGTTCTGTGAGCGCGTTTGATAAGCGGTCACAGCGCTCGCCGTACTGCGCGTAAGTGAATCGCTTCTCGCCATCAATAATGCCGACTTTGCTGCCGTATTCACGAACAGCGCGTTGTTTCAATCGAATTGGTGTTAGCGTCAAGTTCATTCAATCAATCTCCATTTTATATCCTTGGTTGCCTTAACTTCTCGGCAAACAAATTACCTTATATTTTACATTTACCGCAAAGTAATAAAGTAAATAGTGATTTCCAGTAGTGTGAATCGTGTTATACAATTTGGCAGGAGGCTTTATGAGCAAAACTTATCATGTAGTTCCCTACAAAAGCAGACAGTGGGCGATAACAACTGCTGGCAACGGTAAATTTCTTTCCATTTACAACTCCAAGGCAGAAGCCATTGACGCTGCGCGTGAAAAGTTAGGCACCACCATCGTTCATAGCCCCACAGGCGTAGCTCTTCATCCTGTCTTCGTCGAAGATGTTGATATTGATACCATCCGTGAAGCCGTGCGTAAGGTAGGCGACCGCATACAGAATAGGATCGTTTTCAAACGCGCGACAAAAGCAAAATCAGCAAAAAAATAAGAGCCGTAGATCAATATCTCGAATAACCTGAATGCCTGTTACCTCACTTGATTTCAATAAAAGTGTATTTATGAATTGCCCTTTTGATCGGCAGTACCACCCCTTGTTTGAAGCTATCATTTTTACGATTCAATTATCAGGCTTCAAACCCAGATGCGCCCGTGAGGAGAGTGATTCAGGCGACATCAGACTTAGCAAACTGGCTCGAATCATCTCCGAATGCAAATATGGCATTCATGATATTTCAAGAGTTCAGCCGAAAATCCCCAGATTTAATATGCCTTTGGAATTAGGAATTGATCTTGGCTGTAGATATTATGGCTCGAATAGACAAAGACGGAAGCAACTTCTGATTCTGGATACCGAACCTCATCGTTACCTGCGAACCATTTCCGATTTAAGAGGGCAGGATATTGAATCGCATAACGATGACCAACAAACCATAATTCAAGTAGTCAGAAATTTTCTTTACACTTCAACCAACAACACCGGCATCCCTGGCGGGAAATACATTTATAGAAAATTCCTTGAATTTCAGAGCGACCTTCCCTCCATCTGTCGTTCTAGTCATCTGAGGAGGAATGAAATTGTATTTAAGCAATTGGTTGTTATCACACAGGAATGGTTAGGAAGATACCTGATCTGATTTGAAATCTCATTTTCCCTCGTACTGCGCGTAGGTGAATCGCTTATCGCCATCTAATGATGCCGACTTTGCCGCCGTGCTCACGGACAGCGCGTTGTTTAAATCGAATCGGTGTCAGTGTCAGGTTCATCTAATCAATCTCCATTATTTATTAATGTTGCATCATACCAAACATCTTCATAGCCAGGGGCTATCAAGAATCGCCAGCCTGCGGGTAGTGCCAAATATGGAATCACCTCAGGAAGCTTTTCTATTAAATGATGAACATGCAAAGGTTGAAACCAATCGTCATCATATGAAAACGTTTCGCCTGCCCAAAGAAACCAACCGCTTGTACCTTCCAGCACTTTCCGCAAACCGTTTATTGGCAATTCGCCAGTATAGAGATTTAAAGAGGCGCCTATTTTTAAGCCCCAATCAAGCGGTTTATATTCGGCTCCGTATTTCTTGCAAATTTCAATCTGTTTTTGTGTAATCTCATCCATTGTATTTAGCTAATGAGTCGCGCTTTGCCTTGCCAGTATTTTTCGCGCAGGGTTTTCTTCAAGATTTTACCGGTGCCGCCTTTCGGAAGTTCCCCTTCGATGATTTCTATCGAGCGCGGGATTTTATAACTCGGAAGATGCGGGTGACAAAATTCTTCCAATTCTTCAAGCGTCAATGTCGCGCTCTCTTTCAAGCTCACGCAGGCGTGAACTCTTTCGCCCCACTCAGGGTCAGGCACCGGAATCACTGCCGCTTCTTTAATTTTTGGGTGCATATAAAGCACCGCTTCGACCTCTGTTGAAAAGACATTTTCGCCGCCTGAAACAATCATGTCTTTCTTACGATCAACCAGATACAGGAAGCCCTCTTCATCCACAGTCGCCAAATCGCCTGTGTACAACCATCCATCACGCACGGCGTTTGCCGTGTCTTGGTCGCGTTTCCAATACCCTCGCATAATGTTTGGTCCGCGAGCGATGATTTCACCGACTTCGCCCGGCTTAATATCTGTTCCGTCGTCTTTGACTACGCGCACGTCAACGCCAGGCACAGGCTTGCCGCAAGAGGCTAAACGCTTTTCGGCTTTTGCATCTGTAAGCGCTGCCTGATGGTCTTCAGGCAACAGAGCCGTTAAGAGTGGCGAAGCTTCCGTCAATCCATAACCTTGCCCGAATCGACAGTCGAATATCTTCATGGCGCGGCGCAAAGTTTCTGGCGCAATCGGTGACGCGCCATAAGTGATTTGTCTGAGCGAGGACAAATCGTATTCTTCAATCTTCGGATGTTGCAGCAGAAAATTTATCATGGTCGGCACCAGCACAGTGGTTGAAATGCGCTCGCGTTGGATGGTCTCTAACACCTCTGTCGGATCGAAGCGCGCCAGGTAAGCCTGAGTGATTCCGTGCGCGATGTTATTGAACACAGCCGCGCCATCCGCTAAGTGAAACATCGGTGCGGTGTGCAGAAAAATATCGTTCTCTTTAGGCATTGCCACAGCATTCGAATGCTTGATATTCGAGAGCATATTGTGATGCGTGAGCATTACACCTTTCGGCTCCGCCGTTGTTCCTGATGTGTAAAACAATCCCAGCAGCTCGTCATCGCTGATTTCGGGCGCATCGAAATCGGGCGCGCCTTGAGCAATCAAATCTTCATACATTAAATAATTTTCGCGTGGCGCATCGCCTATCGAAATGAAATGTTTGACCGATGAAAGATGCGGACGGAGCGCGTCAATCATCGGCGCAAGCGCATCGTCAACGGCGATGGCGACGGCTTCGGAATGCTCTATGATGTATTTGACTTCGGAAGGCGGAATACGAAAATTGATGGGAACGACGGCCGCGCCGATTTGCGCTATGCCGTAATATAGTTCAAGGTAGCGCCAGTGGTTGAGCGCGAGAATTGCAACATGCTCTACGGGCTTGATGCCTAAACTGGCAAGCGAACTCGAAAGCCGATTGATACGCTCATCAAGTTGTTTGAATGTGTAACGCGCCTGATTCGTTATGGAGGCGATTTTATCCGGCGTTGCGGCGACAGTTTTTTTCAGCCCATCTACTATGCTCATAATGACCTCGATTGTTGAACTCGACTAATCGTCAAATTATTCACCTGATTTTTAGCGGTAAAAGACCAACTTGCGTTTTCGCAGAATGTCACATAGACAACGCAATTGTAAAGATAACATCTATGCATAAGTCCGCCAATTTTCGAGCCGCGCTGATGGGAAGATGCACTGCTGCGGCAATAAATATTTCCTCCGCGTCACGGCGGCACTCCTCTGTGCATCTTCTGTAAAGTTTTGGCATTCAATCATCGGTCAACATAGCCTTGATGATAGGATAGTTCTTTGAAACAATAACACCGCTTCATCCCGAAAATTATTATTGCAGTAAGGAGAGCCTGAAGATGCAGAGTGAAAGTTATTCCAGTGGCTCTGCGCAAAAACAACTGATGAGCAATAAACAGGTCATCGCTATTTTCGTGCTGGGCATCGTGATGATGTTTGTAGCATTTTGGGCAGGCCTCAGCGTGCTGAAAGGCAGCATTGTCTCGAGTTCAAATCAGGCGGTTGTGAAAAACGCCAACACACAGCAGCAGCAAAAGCCCGCAGAAGTGCAAAAACAGACGGAAGCGGCGGTTGCCAGTCCACCTGTAGAAACAACCGCACAAACACGTTACCTTGTACGAGTCGCTGCCTTTGGCACACAGCAAAAGGCTGAAGAACTGAAAAACGAACTTCGCAAAAGCTTCATCAGCGCACACGTGCAAATGCCAGCTGGGCTAGAGACGCTTTACAACGTCAATCTGGGACCTTTCGACAGGCGCGAAGAAGCGCAACAGGTAGCTAACGGTCTTTCCATGGAAGGCAAAAAGATATTGGGAATTTTTCAAGTAAACAAAAACTAGACGAAGAAGAAAAAACGATGAACTAGGAACGATGAACGATGAATAGAATAGAATCTGGCATTGCTAACCTTCTATTAGCCTATTTCGAGTCAGCGCTTGCAAGACAGTTCATCGTTCATACTTCACACTTCATACTTTATAAATATGTTGATTCAACTCGAAGGATTAAAAAGCAACGCAACGCCGCGACTGCCTGAATGGTTGCGAAAACCGCAACGCAACGTCGAAGCAGACCACGATTTGAAACGTATGCTGCGCGCCCGCAGTTTGCACACGGTTTGCGAAGAAGCGCGTTGTCCGAATCGCAACGAATGTTTCGCCCGCGGCGCGGCGACGTTCATGATTTTGGGTGATGTCTGTAGCCGCAGTTGCGGTTTCTGTTCCGTAAAAACCGGGCGGGGGTTGCCGCTTGAATCGCTTGCCGATGAACCCGAACAGGTAGCCGAAGCCGCCGCGCAATTAGGCCTCAGTTACGTGGTCATCACCTCCGTTAACCGCGATGAATTGCCAGACGGCGGCGCCAATCATTTTGCCCAAACCATTCACGCGGTGCGTCGTCGTTTGCCTGACTCTCAAGTGGAAGTTCTGACGCCGGACTTCAAAGGAAATCTCAAAGCCCTTCGCGTCGTCTTAAATGCCAAGCCCGACACCTATAATCACAACGTCGAATCAGCGCCGCGACTTTATCCGACGGTTCGCCCGCAAGCCGATTACCAGCAATCGCTGGATGTGTTAAAAGAGGCGCATAGCTACGCGCCAGATGTTTTGACCAAATCAGGCTTCATGGTTGGACTTGGCGAAACCAGAGACGAAGTCAAAATACTGCTTGAAGATTTGCGGGCTCACTCGGTTGATGTTGTGACCATAGGGCAATATTTGCAGCCCACGCGAAAGCATCTGCCGGTTGAAGAATTCATTCACCCGGAGGTCTTTGAAGAGTACAAAATCTACGGCGAAGGCTTAGGCTTTCGCGCAGTCTTTGCGGGACCTCTGGTTCGCAGTTCTTATATGGCGGATGTGGTTCACCAACAAGCCACATAATTTTGGATTTTGGATTTTAGATTGAAAGAGGTGGATGTGACGCCAAAAAGATTTATCAAAGGTTATAAATCCAAAATCCAAAATCCAAAATCCAAAGTGCAGAGCAGTTGTCCTCCCGGTGAAACCACTTTCTCGGAAGAAGACATCATCGCCGCAAGGTTTCGCGTCACCAAGGTTCTGCCTTTTCAACAAGCCTCGCCGCCTTTCCTTAACAATCTATGGCTGGCAATTGCTTCAGGCTTTTTGCTGGTTTTAGCTTTTCCGAATTGGAATTTGTGGTCGCTCGGTTGGGTAGGTGTTGCGCCGCTGATTATGGGGGTTGCGCGTGAGCAAAAATTCTGGCGGTCGTTTTGGTTAGGCTTAACGACAGGGACAATTTTTTACGCCGGTTCATCGCCCTGGATCACTTATTCGATGCACCATTACGGCGGTATTCCGATGTGGATTTGCTATCTAATACTTGTCCTCCTCGCGGTGATTTTAAGTTCATTTACAGCGCTTTTTGCGGGCGTATTAGGCTACGCAATCAAGAGTTTCGGCGGCTGGGCAATTTTATCGGCTCCCGTTTTGTGGGCGACGAGCGAATGGTTGCGCCTGCAAATCACTGGTATGGGCTGGAACAATTTAGGTTACTCGCAAGCATTTCAACCGACATTGATTCAAATATCGAGATTCGGCGGCGTTTATCTGGTGAGCGCCTTTCTTATTTCGATGAGCGCGGCGGTGGTGTTCTCGCTAATTTATCTGGGTTATCGTCGCGGCTGGATGGCATTCACCATCGCAGGACTGTTGGCAATCGGAGTGGTGCTTTACGGCAAAGCCAGAGCGCCCGTCGCACCGCTGCCTGGTTCAATCAATGTCCTGGCGATTCAGCCCAACATTCCGATTGAGGGCAATTGGGGCGATGAAAAGTTTGAAGATAAAATGACGCTTCGACACATCGCTTTGACCGAACAAGAGATTGAAGAATTTCATAGCAGAGCGGACAAGGTTTCCGTAGAAGGAATGTCCGGCGATGGGATGGTTAAAGCTGACAACCGAAAAATCCATCTTGTAATTTGGCCCGAATCGCCGATGAATTTTCAGTATGAACGCGATGAGAAGTTGAGAAAGCGGCTTGCTGAGTTTACCCGACGCAATAAGGTTTATTTGCTCCTTAATAGTTGGGGCATACCGTCGGAAGGCGCGAATGCCGAAGCCAATACTAATAGTGTTTTGTTGCTCAGCCCAAGTGGTGAGTTAATCAGTCGCTATGATAAAATTGCGCTTATGCCATTTGGCGAATATGTGCCGGCACGCGGGTGGATTCCTTTTATGGATAAAATACCCGCTTTAGTTGCGGACGTCGTTGCTGGCAAAAATTTCACCTTGCAAGAGGTCGCGGATGCAAAGATAGGAACGATGATTTGCTTTGAAGTAACCAGACCCGATGTGGCGCGACGATTCAGAAACGAAGGCGCTTCCGTGTTCGTTCAACTTTCAAATGAATCCTGGTTTGGGTTCACTTCGGCAGCGCGGCAGGTATTGTCGCAAACCATTTTTCGCGCCGTTGAAAACAATGTTGATATGATTCGTGTAACCAATTCGGGATTGTCAGCACAAGTTACTTCTCATGGCGAGGTGATTGGCGAAACCCTGATGTTTGAAACCGCAACGCGAGTATGGTCTGCGAGCAGCGTTGCAGATAGGGAAAATCAACGCGCCACTTTTTACACGCGACACGGCGATGTCTTTGCAATTACTTGTGTCGTGTTGAGCGGCTTGCTTGCCGTTACAGCGATTGTTTACGAAAGATTAAAAAAGAAAGAAGAAGAAGAATGATTGAAGAATTAAGAACAAAGTACGAAGACTTATCCTTGAGAGCAGCAGAGCTGCGGAGGTTTCTTTGACCCGGAAACCAAACACACAGAACTTTCGCGCATTGAAGAAGAAGTAGGAAAGCCTGATTTCTGGAATGACCAGGAGCAGGCGCAAAAGAGCTTAAAGAGGCGCAGTCGCCTGGAAAATGCTATCGCCAAAGCCGAACGCTTTCGCAGTGAAGTTGACGATGCGGCAGTTCTATTCGAGTTCGCAGTCGAAGATGAAGGCTCTTTGAAAGAACTGCAAACGATGCTTGAAAAATTGCAGACGGATGTTGAAGAGAGCGAAACGGAGATGCTTTTGTCCGGACCAAACGACGCCCGCGATGCAATCGTCACGATCAACGCGGGCGCTGGCGGAACCGACGCGCAAGACTGGGCGCAGATGTTGCTCAGAATGTATTTAAGATGGGCAGAGCGACGTGGGTTCAAAGTAGAACTCGTTGACGAACAGCCAGGCAAAGAAGCCGGTATCAAAGGCGCTACCTTCACACTGTCAGGCGATTACGCTTACGGCTTGATGTCTGCCGAGGCAGGCGTTCATCGCTTAGTTCGACTCAGTCCTTTTAATGCAGGTTCCAGCCGCGAAACCAGTTTCGCATCGGTCTTCGTCTATCCATCCATCGAAGAAGATGTCGAGATAGAGATTCAAGACAAAGATTTGCGCATAGACACCTACCGCGCAACCGGCGCTGGCGGTCAACATATCAACACTACGGATTCCGCCGTGCGCATTACGCATGTGCCTACAGGCTTAGTCGTCACTTGCCAGAATCAACGCTCGCAACATCAGAACCGCGAAGTCGCTATGCGAATTTTGCGGTCGCGTTTGTATGATCTCGAAATGGAAAAACGCCGCGCCGAAGCGGCACAGCTTGAAGAGACGAAGCGCGATATCTCTTTCGGTTCGCAAATCCGAAATTACGTTTTGCATCCATACCGCCTGGCTAAAGACGTGCGGACGAAATACGAACGCAGCGACGTAGATACTGTGTTGGATGGCGATTTGGACGAGTTCATCAAAAGCTATCTGATTTTCAAGAGCAAGGTCGAGCGCGGCGAGGCTCTGCCTGAAACCAATGGTCAGTAATAAGGTTTAAGAAAGACTTACGCGCTATCTATGCCAAAACGCGATTTTTATCACGATGCCGTAAAAAATGCGCTCACCAAAGATGGGTGGACAATCACGGATGATCCATTCACTCTTGAGTTTGAGGATCTTCAATTGTTTGCCGACCTCGCAGCCGAAAAACCATTTGCAGCCGAAAAGGGTGGGCGAAAAATCGTCATCGAAATCAAAGTCTTCACAAGCCCCTCACCAGTTAGTGAGTTGGAAAAAGCGATTGGGCAATATAATATCTACAGCCTCTTTATCAAAGAGGTGTATCCTGAGCGCGAACTCTTTCTCGCGCTTGCTCAAAGTGCGCATAAAACCTTTTTCCAACGCCCATCTATTAGGTTTATCATGTCTAAGCAGCAAATCAGCTTACTGATTTTTGATCCCGATACGGAGGAAATTATCGAATGGATAAGCTAGAAAACTATAATCAAATCGCCCGGAAGATTGTTTTGGAACACGCTCGGTATGCGTCGAAACGAGAGGGTATTGAAACCCTTACACTATGCGACCATTCTAGCGGCAACTATCTGCTGATGAGGGTAGGATGGCATGATCTTGATCGCACACATTCGATTCTTTTCCACCTTCGCATCCTTGAAGGGAAAATTTGGATTGAGCAAGATGGCATTGAATATGGCATCGCTCAAGACTTGCTGGACGCAGGCGTACCAAAAGAGGATATTGTTCTGGCGTTTTACGATCCGAAAACGCGCCAGCTAACAGATTTTGCCGTTGCGTAAAACGAATCGTTGGAAAGCGTTTCGATGAAAAGTGACTAACAGGTAAAGACTATCTCTACATCAAAAACATTTTCTCGTTATCCCAGCCAGCGTTGAAAAATTTGAGGAGTAACAATCAAAATGAATAAAGCAATTAAGTATCACTTCAGGTTTGTCTCATTGCTTCTGGTATGGAGTCTATTCGCCGCGCCTGCAACCCTGTTTGCGCAAGGTCAACCGGCGGCGCTGCCGAAAGGCATTACGCGCATCAATTCTGTTGAAGGGATAACCGAATATGCCCTCGAAAATGGTTTGCGCGTCTTATTGTTTCCAGACCAGTCGCAGCAAACCATCACCGTCAACGTCACATACCTCGTAGGCTCGCGTCACGAAGGGTACGGCGAAACCGGTATGGCTCATTTGCTTGAGCATCTGGTTTTCAAAGGCACGCCGAAACATCCAAACATTCCGCAAGAGTTGACCGAACACGGCGCCGAACCCAACGGTTCAACCTGGACGGATCGCACAAACTACTTTGAGACTTTCTCCGCCAACGATGAAAATTTGAAGTGGGCGCTAGACCTTGAAGCCGACCGAATGATCAATTCTCACATCGCCAAAAAAGATTTGGATAGCGAGATGACCGTCGTTCGCAACGAATTCGAGATGGGTGAAAACGAACCGACAGCTATTTTAGAAGAGCGCGTCGCGGCAACTGCCTTTCTGTGGCACAACTACGGCAAGTCAACCATCGGGGCTCGCTCGGATATTGAAAAAGTTCCGATTCAAAATTTGCAGGCTTTCTATCGAAAGTATTATCAACCGGACAACGCCATACTTTTAGTCGCCGGCAAGTTTGATGAAGCCAAGACGCTCGCTTTAATTCATCAATATTTCTCGCCGATTGCGCGCCCGACCAGACAACTTCAAGCGACCTACACGGACGAGCCTACGCAAGATGGCGAGCGCTCGGTTACGCTCAGGCGTGTAGGCGATGTGCAAGCCGTCTGTGCCGCGTATCACGTTCCGGCAGGGTCGCACCCGGATTTTGCGGCAGTCGAGGTTTTGACGTATGTCCTGGGCAATACGCCTTCCGGTCGTTTGCACAAGGCGCTTGTCGAAACCAAGAAGGCAAGCTCGATAATCGGCGCGAGCTATCAATTTCGCGACCCGACGCTGACGATTTTTGGCGCCGAAGTGCGACAGGAATCTTCGCTTGACGAGGCGCGCGATACGCTCCTGAAAACCGTCGAAAACATCACGGCGAATCCACCTACGAAAGAAGAAGTAGATCGCGCCCGCACCTCTTTGTTGAAAAACTTTGAATTGATTTTGCGAGCCCCGGATCGCGTCGGTTTAGTTTTAAGCGAGTGGATGGGAATGGGCGATTGGCGTTTGTTCTTCCTGCATCGTGACCGTCTGCGCAAAGTCACGACAGAAGATGTGCAGCGCGTCGCCAGCAGTTATTTAAAAACCTCAAATCGCACGCTAGGGATGTTCATACCCACAGCAAAACCTGACCGCGCAGAAATCCCTGCCACGCCGGATGTCGCGGCAATTTTGAAAGATTACAAAGGCGATGCGGTAATCGCCGCAGGCGAAGCCTTCGACCCCTCGCCCGGAAACATCGAAGCGCGAACTTCAAGAGCCAGCGCGGGCGCATTAAAGACAGCTTTTCTGCCCAAGAAGACGCGCGGCAACACGGTTGTTGCTTCTCTGACGTTGCGCTTTGGCGATGAAAAGAGTTTGATGAATCGCGCTACGGCAGCCCAGTTTGCAGGACAAATGTTAATGCGCGGCACCGCCAAACACACGCGCCAACAAATCAAAGACGAATTCGACAAATTGAAAGCCCAAGCGGCTGTCAGTGGCGGCGCGACTTCCGCCACCCTCTTCATAGAAACCACGCGCGAGAATCTCCCCGCGACCCTGAAACTGGCGGCAGAAGTCTTGCGCGAACCTACCTTCCCAGAGACGGAGTTCGAGCAATTGAAGCAAAGTTCTCTGGCGCAAATCGAAGCGAAACGCAGCGACCCGACAGCAGCGGCAGTCAATGCCTTTCTTCGCTATCTCTATCCTTACGCGAAAGGCGATGTTCGTTATGCGGCTACACCTGATGAAGAAGCGGCAGCGGTAAAAGCTCTGACCCTCGATGAAGTGAAAAACTTTTACAGGGATTTTTACGGCGCATCGAATGGCGAGTTGGCGGTCGTTGGTGATTTCGAGGTGAAAGAGATTGAGAAGTTGGCGAGTGATTTGTTCGGCAATTGGAAGAGTCCCAAACCTTATGCGCGTTTGGTGGAATCTTTCAAAGAGATCGCTCCAAAAAATGAAGAAGTGTCAACGCCCGACAAGGCAAACGCTTTCTTCATTGCGGCGCAACGCCTCAATATACGTGACGACGACCCCGATTATCCCGCACTCGTACTGGCAAATGAGATTCTCGGCGGCGGCTTCTTGAATTCGCGCATCGCCACGCGTCTCAGGCAAAAAGACGGTTTGAGTTACGGCGCAGGTACGCAGTTGGAGACCAGTTCACTGGATAAAAACGGCGCGTTTATCACTTACGCAATCTACGCTCCGCAAAACGTCACGAAACTGGAAACCGGATTCAAAGAAGAGATTGCTCGCGCTTTAAAAGACGGACTTACTGCCGAAGAAGTGGCGGCAGCAAAAGCCGGATACCTGCAAGCCCAACAACGTATCCGCACAGATGATGGCGCATTAGTGAAAGGCTTAGCCGCTTATCTGTTTATCAATCGCACACTGGCTTGGGATGAGGCGATGGAGAAGAAAATCGGCACCTTGACGGTTGAGCAAGTGAACGCAGCGATGCGGCGTTTTCTCGATTTGTCGAAGACGACGATAATTAAAGCGGGCGATTTTGCCAAATCTGCAACAAAGTAATTTCTTTCACGAAGCAAAACAAAGTATAATTTGCCGCGAAGAAAACCTATCACGAAGCGAGATGAATTTATCTCGCTTCGTGATTCCCTCACAGTCGCAGGAAGCCTCAAAACAGAAAGCGAAGATGATTTGACTTTTAAGAAGTCTAAGCGCCTCAGGTTTGCGCAATCTCTCAGAGACAAAGCATTGCGAGTCTCTTGGCGATTTCAAGGCTTTTGCGACTGAATGTTTTTGTAGGTAAGATTGAATTTTATTATCCGTCGGTGACGACATAATATTCGCGTAAGAAACGGAGTTTTCAGATGAGCAGCAAGTCTAAAAAACACAGATCAAGAGCTAACGAAGTCATCGCAATCGTCTTGATTGCTTTCGCTGTTTTATTGATTTTGAGCCTTGTCACATACGACCCGAAAGACCCTAGCTGGAATTCTGTAGGACCGCAACAACGCTCATCCAATCTCATAGGCATTTTCGGCGCATACCTGGCAGATTTTCTGCTTTCGATGTTCGGTCTGGCATCGCTGTCGATTCCAGTGCTGATGGTTGTCATCGCCGTGCGCGTCTTTTTTGCCGAAGAAGTCGGAGTGCCCTTTAAAAAAGCTGTCGGCGCGATACTTTTGCTCACCACTACGTCGGCTTTCTTCGCGCTCTTCCCTAAAATCGCCGTAGGGTTGTTGCTGCATTCGGCAAGTAACGGCGGAATGATTGGCTATCTGGTCGAAGGCGGCCTTGCATCCTGGTTAAATACCATAGGCGCAGCAATTGTGTTAACCGTCGCATTCGTGTTGACTCTGACGCTGACGATGGAAGTTTCGCTGGCGAATCTTTCCGCCAGGCTAGGCGCGACAGGGTTGTTTGCACGAAACAAATCAGGAGCGGGTTTCCTTGAGCCTGTAAAAATTTGGTGGGTGGCGCGGACGGAAAGACGCAAACTCGAAATTGAAGCCAGGCATCTGGCAAAAGCCGAAGAGTTGGAGCGCAAAGAGCAAGAGAGAATCGTCCGCGAAAGCGAAGCCTTTGTTGAAAAAGAGAACCGCCGCAAAGTGCTGGCTGAAGAACGCCTACAAAAAGCGGAAGAAGCCAGGCGACTCAAGGAAGACCCGCTTTTTGTTTCCGAATCTGCCATCACTCCGGTAATTTCTAAAACGCTGCGCGCCAACTCCATTGGCTCAAACGTAGACGACGACACGTTTGAGGGCGAGATACTTGAGGAAGGAGTCAAGACACATCGCGTTGCTGCATCAACAGCCAGTGCTCCCGTTAATATGCGAACGCAGGCGGCAGCGGCTTTGCGCACCTACAGAGAAAAAGCCGAACAGATAAAGACTACTGGTT
This sequence comes from Acidobacteriota bacterium, assembly GCA_031389065.1. GTDB lineage: Bacteria > Acidobacteriota > Blastocatellia > UBA7656 > UBA7656 > JACQDB01. The sequence goes on from JANMSG010000221.1 coordinate 14,587, forward strand.
ACGTCGCCGCCGAAGTTACGATGGATCCAGATGTAGTCGAGATGACTTCAACAGCCTGGATTGATCGCTCCCTTCCATCAAATGATGCGGAAGAATCGCCTGTCGCTCCTCTCAAAGAAGCGAAGCCGATTCGCAAAACGCCGACCGTCGCCACTGTCGCATCCCATTACGCGCTGCCTTCAATTGATTTGCTCGAAATCCCCGTCGGTCCACACGAACAAGCCGAAGAAGAATTGCGCGAGCGCGCTACTACGCTTGCCGAAAAGTGCAAAGAGTTTTCCGTCGTCGGCCACATACACAGAATCAATCCCGGACCTGTGGTCACGACGTTTGAGTTCAAACCTGATCCGGGCATCAAATACAGCCGTGTGGTTGGACTCGCCGATGACCTGTGTCTGGCTTTGAAAGCTGAATGTATTCGCATAGACCGCATTCCAGGTAAATCAACTGTCGGCATAGAAGTGCCGAATCATCACCGCGAAAAGATCCTGCTGCGCGAAGTCATCGAATCGCCCAAGTTCAAAAACTCCGAATCAAAACTCACCATCGCTCTCGGCAAAACCATAAATGGCGAAGAGTACATAGCCGATTTATCGCGTATGCCTCACCTGCTCATCGCTGGCGCGACCGGCGCGGGCAAATCCGTGACCATGAACGCGCTGATCTGTTCGATTCTCTACAAGGCTTCGCCCGAAGAAGTGAAGTTCATTATGGTTGACCCCAAGCGCGTAGAGCTAGGGCTTTACGAAAATATCCCGCACTTGCTCACGCCTATCGTCACAGACCCGAAGCGCGCGGCAAACGCTTTGAAGTGGGCTGTCAACGAGATGGAGAGCCGCTACAAAGAGCTTGCCAAATACGGCGTGCGAAACATCGAGCAGTACAATCGCCAAGCCATAGAGATGATGCACCCGACGCTTTCCGAAGATAATCCCAACGTCGCAAAGCCTCTGCCTTATATCGTCATAGCAATTGACGAGTTGGCGGACTTGATGATGGTCGCCAGAAGCGAAGTGGAAACCTCTATCGCCCGCCTTGCGCAAATGGCGCGCGCCGTAGGCATTCACCTGGTTCTCGCCACACAGCGCCCTTCAGTTGACATTATCACAGGCGTCATTAAAGCCAATATCCCTTCGCGCATAGCCTTCCGCGTGTCGTCGAAAGTTGACTCGCGCACGATTGTTGACTCAAACGGCGCAGAGGCTCTGCTCGGTCAAGGGGATATGTTGTTTTTGCCGCCAGGCACTTCGCGTTTGATTCGCGTACACGGTTCGTTCGTCAACGAAGTAGAGGTGAAGGAGATAGCCGACCATGCGCGCAAACAGGCAGAGCCTTCTTATGACGAGAAGGTGACGATGAATGAACAAGAGGCCGAAGGCTTGGATGGCGAAATTGGCGAACGCGACGAGCTATACGATCAGGCGCTGGCAATCGTCACGGATATGGGGCGCGGTTCAACCTCCGTGCTGCAACGCAGACTTTCCATAGGCTATGGACGCGCCGCAAAGATTCTAGACATGATGGAGCGCGAAGGCTTCATAGGACCTGCGGAAGGCTCGAAACCACGCAAAGTGTTGACTGCGGCGTATGATTTCCGAGACAGATTAGGGCAAAGACTCGAAGAAGATTTTGATTAGATGATAAGCGACTCTATTGTTTTTTTTAGACTTTTCGAATAATTTCCAACAGGTTTTGCACAGCGCAGCAGTTAAACTAAAATCTTGGACTTACAAAGCCCTTAAAAAAGCCAATAAAAACATACTTTTTTTCTTTAAGTATTGAAATATTGCAACTTGCGATGTTAACAGAATTTGAACAATATGTGTGCAAAGTGCTAAAAGTCCCCACCTTACAAAAATTTGCGTCGCTTAATCCCTCGTTTTCCACAGAGTTTTCCACAGAGTCTGTGGAAAACTCCTGGCTGATGATTGCTTGTCGCAAGTAGAAATATTTATGACTCTCAGTGACTTGACTTCAAACTATTGGGATTTATCAACTCAAAGGCGTTCAAATCTTCCCGTTGCTAGTTATTTTGTTAAATGATATAGAATAGACTTGCGAACGCCGAGCGAAAAGACTCTAGACTTTGTAGTCAAAACACTAGTCGCCGGACTCAAACCTCCCTATACTTCACCGGACTTTCAAGACTTCGCCAGACTCGTTAGACTTTCATTTCTATGAGTAAGCCATACGTAGCCGCTTCCAGTTATCTCAATACCGCGCCCCTCTGCTACAGCTTCATCTACGGGGAACAGAAAGATCATTGTGAATTTCTTTCGGATGCCTCGCCGGCCGTCTGTTCGGAAATGCTTAAAGACAAACGCGCCGATGCAGCGATGATTCCCGCGATTGAATATCAACGCATCGCCGACATCTGGGCTGTACGCGATGTTTGCGTAGCTTCCAAGAGTCAGGTTCGCAGCGTCGTTTTGGCTTCGCGTGTGCCAATTGAAGAGGTTCGGTCGGTAGCCTTAGACACCTCTTCGCGCACCTCTGCCACATTGATTCAAATTATCTTCAGCAAGTTTTACAAGGTTGCGCCGACCTATCGCCAATCGCCGCCGCGCATAGAACAGATGCTTGAAACGGATGACGCGGCTTTACTCATCGGAGATCCTGCCATGTTAATAGACCGTTCGGCGCTCTATGTCTATGATTTGGCACAAGAGTGGCGAAAGCATACGGCAATGCCTTTTGTGTTTGCCTTTTGGGCGGTTCGCAAAGATTCAAAAAATTGGCCAGGCGAAGTAGATTTTCTCGCAGCCAAACGCGAGGGACTCGAGCATGCGAACGAGTTGGCAAATCGGTATGCTGAAAGTTTGGGTTTGCCGCACAAGGAGTTGATTACTTATTTGACCCAAAACATCAACTATGATTTGGACGAGGAGAGTTTGCGCGGATTGAATCTATACTATCAGTTAGCCGAAGAATGCGAACTGATAGAAAAAGCCAAAGAGCTAGTCTTTACAGAGGGATAAAAAATTTTGTGGGGATTGCGAAAAGATATTCTGGTTTCTAGTTTTCAAGCCGACTTTGAAAATCAAATCACCGTTCAAAACTAGAAACCGAAAATCTTTTTGTCAGGCTCTTACTGAGTTGATTGAGCTTGAGCTTGATCGCCAGCAGTTTGATCGTGGGTTTCGTCAACGGTGTGAGAACCAAGTATGCGATGACCTTCTTCGCTGCGAGGGTCAATCGTGCGCAGATGCTTTTTGCCCCTCATCTCCCAAATCGCTGTCACATGCCCGTCTTTTTCAACTGCATGGTAGGTTGTCTCGTTTTCTTCCATTACTCCTCCTAAAAATATTTACATTAAGATGTCGAGACATTTTAATAGCCAAACACATAGACTGTCCAGTAAGCCTCTCCTTCAACTACCTGAAAAGTTCCAGCATATCAAGCTCGTCACCATCTTTATCAGTCGAAGGGGGACGATTTTCCTGTTGACGCAATAAGTCTTTCTCTTTTTCTTCGCGTATCTGACGTTGTATTTCTCTCTCTTTTTCAATATAACGACGCACTTGCTCAGGAGTCAGAGTTTTGCGAAACTCGGCGCGTACACGAATGTTAATTCTAATCTGTTCGGCTTGTGCCGCCACCAATTCTTCGGTGTATTCTTTGATTAAAGCCTCATTATAGGTTTCGCTCATCAAAGCGCGGTCAAGCGCATTGCGAGCTTGGCGCAATCGGCGACCTGCGGCAACGCCTTGGTCGTCGTATGAACGCCGGATTTCCATCACCCGCATTCTCTGGTCAGGCGTAAGGCTCAAGACTTCCATCAAGAGTTTTTGCCTCTGTCTTTGCAGAGCCATAATCTCAGGATTCCTGTTGCCGAGGTTGCCGCCTGGCGGAACCTGCTCGCGATTGAATGGTGGAACTTTTCGGGGTCGCCCTAACTGACCATCGCCCGGTTGCAGACGCTGGTTTTTGTTTTTCTGAAAACGCTCAAGCTTGCCGCGATTCTGCGCGAAACCGCTATCGGCATGTAATAGTGAGGTTAATGCCAAGGCAATGAGGCAATTGGCTATTAATAATCTTTTCATCGCTTACTCCAGTCCTGAGACGGTCTTCGTCCGCAAAGATTTTGACTGAGCGAACCCAACTAAAGTTTGAATAAATATTACCCCTAAATAGTGAATAGTGAACAGTGAATAGTGAATAGTGAGAAGATTTCGGATATTAGCTGCTGGATGTTCGTTCTCTGACATCTGACATCTGACATCTGGCATCTACTTTTCACTATTCACTATTCACTATTCACTGTTTCTTAGTTGTCTCTAGGAACCGCGAGCATACGCTCAAGCGCAAGGCGCGCGCCTTCCATCACATCTTCTTCGACCTCTATCTCGAATTTGCCTTCAAGGAGCGAACGCTTGATGTCGAAGGGCGTAATCATCTTCATGTAAGGGCAATTCAAGCGACAGCCAATGCAACCATCAGCGACCACGAACTCCTTATCAGGATAACGCTTCTTCATCTGATGGATGATGCCGTTTTCAGTCGCTACGATGAAGGTCTTCACATCCGGGTATTTTGCGATTCGTCCGAGCATCGCAGTCGTCGAGCAAATTTCATCAGCAATTGCCAGTATGTCTTCGCGGCATTCGGGATGCGCGATGACAACCGAATCGGGGAAAGCCGAGCGCGTCTTCTCGACATTCGCGCCACGCAAAACGTCATGTATGGGACAAACGCCATCATAAATCACTACCTCTTTTTCAGGCACTTGTTTCTTCACCCAATTGCCCAAATTGCGGTCAGGCGTGAACAAAATTTTATTGTTAGGCAAGCTGCGAACGATCGAAACGGCGTTTGCGGACGTGCAGCAAATATCGCTCAGCGCCTTCACGTCGGCGGTCGAATTCACATACGTTACAACCGAGTGATCAGGGTAACGCCGCTTCCAGTCTTCAAGACTTTCGGGCGTGATGGAATCGGCAAGCGAACAGCCGGCTGAAAGATTCGGCAACAGGACGCGCTTCTCAGGATTTAAGACCTTCGCGGACTCCGCCATAAAGTGAACGCCGCAAAAGATGATGGTTTCGGCATCGGTCTTTTGCGCTTCAAGCGATAGACCCAGACTGTCACCTACGAAATCGGCTATGTCTTGCACGTCGGGCATCTGGTAATTGTGCGCCAATATAATCGCGTTGCGGCTCTTGGCAAGCTCATGAATCTCTTCCCTCAAAGCCACTTTGTCAGCATCCGTCATCGGTGCAAATGCTGAATTCATATTTACGATTTGTGTACTCATTTTTCCTCCACTTTTGCCCCGCGGTCGGGTTTTATCTTGTCCGTGCCTGCGGGAAAAATTCTCCAGAACTCTTTGCGGATGAGGCTCGCTATGGTCGCGCTTCGATTCATACCGTGGTAACGCGCTACGGCTTCGAGCATCGCTACATCAAGGTCTGTCGCTGAATAGGTTCTCACTTTTTTCGTTTGCATTCAAAAATCTCATATATAAATTTTATATAAATCTTATACATCTCAGAATACGAGATGTCAATCATTATGTTGCAGGAGGTATAGATATATTCTGAAATGTCTAGACACTTTGTTAGAGGAGCAACCATGAGAATGTTCGGCTGCGATTATGGGGTTAAACCTTTAATGATCATCTTAGGTGATACAGAATCCCCTGATTTTTTGGGTTCTAAAGATTTCCTTGCCTTAGTTTATGATCAAATCCCAGACTTTGGTCTTTATTTGGCAAATATCAGAACCACCTTTCTTTTCAGTAATTCGCTTTTTGAACCTTTCCAAAAATGAGCACAGATTTGGTGAAGGTATTGATTATCCAGTAGGCAGAAAGCACCAGGCAGATCGTCATGTGTTGTACTGCGTATTGCCTAGTGCCTAGTGTTTACTGTCAGTAACCTCAAACCACTTCGCCTTGAACCGCTGCCGGTGAGTCAGCACGGTTGTCTTTGAAAAATAGAAAGAACAACAGCGCGCAAATCACCGTCACAGCGCAGGGCACCAGGAAAATCTTTTGCCAATCAACAGTATCGCCTGTCGTGAAATAGGCTTGGATAAAGCCTGTAAATTTTGAACTGATTGCCATCCCCAATCCCAATACCACAAATGTAATCAAGGCTTGCGCTGAGGCACGAATATCGGGAGGCGCAACCGAATCCACATACACATAGCAAACAATAAAGAAACAGACATAGCAGATCCCATGAAGCGTGAGCGCGGCAATCACCAGCGATTTTGGTTGTCCCAAAGCAAATACCGCATAACGGACAGGCCAGAACAGAATGCCAACAGCCATAGTCTTACGCACACCCCATTTGCCGAGCATCCAGGGCAGCGCAAGCATCGTACCGATTTCGGCAATCTGCGCGACGACCATCACGCCTGAGACATTGGCTTTGGCTACGCCGACCGATTCGAGAAAAGGCGCGGTCAACATATAGTAAAACTGTAATTCTGTTGAAACCACAAACGCGATAATCATGAACAGAAGAAATGACGGGTCGCGTAACAGCTTCAAGGCAGCAAGGAAAGCCAGAGGGCTATCGCCTTTCTTTTGTGGCGGTGTGTGTGGCAAGGCAAAGCAGAACAAGCCTAGAATGATGGAAAAGAATCCGCCAATCCATAGGCTGTCATCACCTGGCAAACCGGGTAAGCCTTTGTTGTCGAACATCTGACGAACAACCGTCAGTAACAACCCTGCGGAAATCCAGCCATATGTTCCCCAAACCCGCACGAGACTGAATTTCTTTTGCGCATCAGGAAGATGATGAAAGGCTATAGAATTTGTCAGCGCAAGTGTTGGTCCGTAAACTAACGACCATAAGCCCATATAGAGTAGGAAATTTCCGTAAGAAGTTTGCGTCGCAAGCAGACAGAGAAAAACTCCACCCGCAAGATGCAAAACGGCGAGTAATTTTTCGGAAGCAACCATTCGGTCTGCTAACTGCCCTGCAAATAAAGGAGCGATCATGCAGCCTATCGGTAAAAGCATAAATATTGTGCCCACTTGATTGCCGTCGAAACCTAATCCGCCTTCCGATTTTGAACGCAGCAAATAAGACGAAAGCACAGTCGCCCACATTCCCCATACCATATACTGCAAAAACATCATCGCTGATAAACGCCATCTAACGCCTTGATTCATAGTCTTCCTCTTGTAGTTTGAATTTAGTAGGTAAATCAACTGCATTTCGCGGCTCTGCCGCTTTGATGTGCGGAGAGTCTGTGACTCTCCGGTGGCCAATGTTTTATATCTTTATCCCGAAAGGCTACACCTTGAGGATTGGCGGCGCAGCCGCAGGCTAAAAAAAGCCTCTCGCCGGAAAGGCTAAGCCTTTCCGCACATCAAAGCGGCACAGCCGCCAATGAAATATAACCGAATCTCACTTCCGCTGAAATTCCGCTGTGCCTAATAACACGCCGACGATTTGCGAAATGCGACGATTGGTTGCCGTCTCAGGCTTGCTCTGCAAATTCGCTGTCATCATTGCAGGTCGGTTTGCATCCGTCGAAACAGCTCGCGGTTGCGTGGCGACTGGCGTCGGTTGCACCAGATTACCATCCAGACTGGCGCGCAATGCCTGTTGACTCTCGTTCGATAATTCCGTGTGTGTGATGAGCGTTGTCAATTGCTTCATCAACAAGTCAGGGTTGCTTGCGACTTCGGCAGAAACCAGACGCGAAGGCTCATAACCGGTTGCAGCAATCTTATGGTTTGCCAGATCTACGCCGAAATTGAGGCGATTCAAAAACACGCCGGCGTTGAGCCACTCGGCAGAATTTTCTTTGTAGCCGGTTGGCGCTGCTTGTTGATAAAGCGGCTCGCCCATCTTCCTGAGCCAATCGTTCAAAGCAGGCACACCACTGGTGTCGCCATCAACGGCGCGAATCGCTGAGGCCACGAGTTCGAGCGGCGATTTTACTTTGGCGCGAAACACCGCAGGCGAGTTGAATTCCGGCGAAGTGAAGATCGTCCGTAACACTTCGGCGATGTCGCCATCGGATTTTAAAAAGACTTGCGCCACGCGTTCCACGAGTGCTTGTGGCGGATTGTCAGAGACAAATCTCTGGCACAATTTCTTCGAGATGAATCGCGCTGTCGAAGGATGACGCGCCAGAATTTCTAAGACGCGCTTGCCATCTGATATGCCGCCACCGGCTGGAATCGTCACGCCTAAAACCGTTTTGCTTTCGGTGTCGTGCATCCAGGGGCGAAAGACAAAACCACCACCTTGATACGGTTTGTCAATCGTCCAGCCGGTGAAGCAGCGGGCGACTTCCTGCACATCTTTTTGCGTGTAGCCGCCGTCAACACCAAGCGTGTGAAGTTCCATCAACTCGCGCGCATAGTTTTCATTGATGCCTGGTTTGCGCGGCGCAGGCGGTGGTGTAAGCGCTTGCGGATTGCGCCTTGCGCCTTGCGGGTTGTTGGGCGTTGGTTGTTGATTATTGGCAGTCGCCCCTTGATTCTCTTTTGCCACCATCGTCGCGTTGTCGTTTGCCATCATCGCTTCATTCTGTAAATTAGCCGACGACGCAAGATTGGCTACAGGAGCCTGTTTCGTGCCTTGAGGTGGTGGCGGATTTTGTGGACGCGGCGGACGCGGTTGTTTCGAGTCAGGCGAAGCGGACATCCAGTTGTCCAGATAAAACATCATCGCAGGACTTTCGGCTACGCCAGTCAACAAGTCGCGGAATTTGCCTAGCGCGTTCGGACGAATCACATCGCGTTCATAGCTTGTCACCATCCATTGCACAGCATCTTTTTGCGCGAAGACGTTGAAGTGATTGAACCAGAAATCGGTCATCACTTCCTGCAATTGGCGATTGCTCGAAACCGCGCGAACGAGTTTTTGCTGAACCAATTCGCCATAGATTTGCTGCGGGCGACCAAAGACAGGCGGCGCATTTTTTTCGTTAGCCCGTTGGTCAACGACCGGCGGCGGCGGATAAAATTGATAAAGTTCCGCTTGTGTCATTCGCAACGTAGGCAATACCATCAAACGTTTCTCTACTTCAGAATCGTCTATGGTTTCGGGATGCAATTGAGAGTCGAGAAATTTCTCGACGGTCTGTCGTCTGATGTTTTCAAAATCGCCGGGTCGAGCGCCAAACGTCAGGCGATTTAACAAGTGCAAAATCTTCTGATCCTGGGCAAGCAACGCACTGCGAATTTTTGCAGACGCCGTAGCTACGCGAACCAAAGGCTCTGCGCTTGCGAGTCCATTTGCGGCAGTCGCATCATTGTTGCGAGTGCGCGGCGCAATATTGATCAAAACGAAGCCTGGCGGCAAAGGAACAGGCAGTTGCACATTGACTTGGGGGAGCTTGGCTTTCTGTTCTTCGGTAAGCATTGCCATCACTTCTTCACGGATGTCGCTCTGTTGTTTTTGAACATCAATTTGAAGTTTCTGTGAATAAGGTTGCATCTGCGCACGGGAGCGCAGTTCTTTGATCTGCGGCTCATGTCTGGTAAAGACTTCGCGCAATTTATTGGTCTGCTCGCCGTTGAGCGCAAGCCCCTCGCTCATTCTTTTGATGATTGGCTCCAGCGTAAAAGGTTGTTGTGGCGCTGGCCCTTGTAGCGGTTGTTGTGGCACTTGAGCGAAAGTATTTACAGGCGCCAGCAACATTGCCGCAATGATTGAGAAGATAAACAAACGAGCTTTTAGCTTCATAGCAACTCCTTAAAAAAACTACCAGGGGAGATAGGGACAATTTACCGTTGATTGTTGACAATGAGCAATAGAGATTTATTCATTTCGCTTTCTACATGCGTCATTTGTCGCCTTTACAATCGGCAGCCAGGTTTTTTATCTCCTGCGGCGCAACTTTTTTATCGCTCACCTGTTTTATAGACGTAGAGAATTTTATGGCACAAGCAGACGATGAATTCGTTGCGATCTTCGACGAGGTCTATGCGAATCTCTGCCGTTTTCTGGAGTGTCTGATGGGCAATTACAGCGCCGCTCAAGATATTGCTCAAGAGAGTTTTTTGCGGCTGCATGGCTTTGGCATGTCTCGCCTGCCAACTGGCGAAGCGCGTTTCTGGCTCTTTCGTGTGGCGCGTAATCTGGCGTTGAACGAATTGGAAAAAGGACGGACGCGAGTGAAATTTATAGGAAAAGTTACAGAGATGTTTCACTCGATTCCGCCAAATCCTGAAGAGATCGCCACACAATCGGAGCGTCAGGAAAAGGTATTCGAGTTGATGCGCGCTTTGCCTGAACATCAGCGCGCGGCTTTGTTGCTGCGCGAACAGGAAGAGATGAGTTACAGCGAAATCGCCGCAGTGTTGAAGGTTTCCGAAAGCAAAATCAAATCGGACATCTTTCGCGCTCGAAGCATTTTGCGCGAAAAGTGGAATGAAATAAATAAAAAATCTGCGAAAGCTTTTTAGTTCAGTGATGTTCAGAAAATCTAGTTGAGGATTTATGGATTGCAAATTCACAGAGAAAATATCGCTATTGATGGATGGCGAATTGACAGACGACGAATCCCGTCAAACTCAGTTGCACCTATCGGCTTGTTCGATGTGCCAACAGACTCAAGAAGATTTTTTACTCTTGCGACAAGAGATTCGAGACTACCCACGCCATCCTGATATAAGCGCCCAAAGGCAGGCCATCCGAAATCTTCTCAACTCCGAAACAATTCCCTTCTGGCGCAGAAAAATTGTGCTGCCGGTTCCTGCATTCGCTTTGATTTTTTTGTTGTTTGTGGCTTTGAGCGTGTGGGCGGCCTATTTGCGCGCAACAAAATCGCCGCAACCGACAGCGACAATTCAACTTCCTAAACCTCTGGAAGAGCCTCCGGTTTCGGCTAACGCTTTGGACCTGTCACGATTCGACAAAGGCGAGCGCGCAGTGATTTACACAGCGAGACGAACGCTAAAAAACAACGAGCCGCAGCGAGAAATCAAACCATGAAAACACCAATTCGAGTTTCTCTGATTCTTCTTATGCTTATGTTATTGATGATGAATGCCGGAAGCGGTCGTTCGATACAATCGATTCCTCTTGCCAGCGAACCCAAGCGCATACGCTTTCAGATTGTAACCATCGAAGAAAAAGCAGGCGTTCGAAATATTATTTCATCGGCTTTAATTGAAGGACCTCCGGGAACCGATTTTGATATAGACTTACATGGAGAGCGTTTCAAAATGAGCGCGAAATTTCTGACAGACCTTGAGGGAAACAATCGGCTAAAACTTCGCGCCAACCTGCAAACACGCAGATTGTACGGATACTCGGAACGAAATCTGCCGCTTTATGAAGAAGACGAGCAGAGTCAAACCCTGCAACTCGGATTTGATGAAGATGTAATTTTGCTGCCCTTCGGACGCAACGGCGGCGATGACAAATTAAAAATAGAAATCACCCCTGCGATGACAGACGAGACTGTTTACGACGAATCCGGCAAACTGCGCTCTCTTGAAATCAAAATGCCGAAAGTGAGCCCGGGCGGCATTGTCAGCATTCAGGCACATAAAATTCCTCATCGCTTTGACGCCGATGTTGTGCTGCTCGAAGACGGCATAGAGATTGCGCGCTCAGAAGCCAACTTGCTGCTGAGAGAGAAGCAAGAGGTCTTGTTACATCCTGTTTCACTAAACTCTACAGGCAAGCCGCTGCTTGTCAATCTCCGCGTTGAAGATTTCCTGCAATCCGGATTCAATAAAAATGCGGTTATCAATTTCGATATTCTTCAACTGAGGAACGGCAGGGATCGCGAAATCATCGGACTGAACTGGTCAGGTGTTGCACAAATCGGCAATGACGCAGTTTACAATCTGAGTGAATTCTATCTGCCTGGTTCCGGCAAAAAATATGAATTGAGGTTCAACATCAAAATTGCCAGAGGTGAAATCGTCGAGTAGCTCTGCAAAATTCTATCGCCCGGACAACTGAAAATTCTCAAGTAATCATTTGAGAGCAACCCATCACTCAACAATATTTTGTTTGGTGTACAGGAATCGTGTTCCTGTTTGGAGAAATTATGTTGCAAAAATATATCTGCTTTTTCATGCTTCCGTTTTTCCTGCCGGCGCTTTCATCAGGCGTACAGGGGAAGGCAATTGATACAACTCTGGCTGCACAATACTTTCAAGAAGCGCGCGCCATCTGTGCCAAAGATAAAGGCTTGCTTTGGGGCGTTTCGCTTTACGGACCTATGATGTTCGTGGACCGCAACACGCGAATGATAGTTGCCAATCAAAGCGACGTCGAAGGACGCCTCGTCAAAAACGGCGAGGTCTTTGTCGGACGCTTGCCCGACGAAGAAAACATCGCCAATACCGCAACGTATTGGGCTGGCGTGAAATGGACGATGATAATTTTCCCTTTGCCAACCGACGAACTCGACAGAGCGCGCTTGATGCTTCACGAATTGTTTCATCGTGTGCAGGAGGAATTGGGTTTCCCGCTTGCTAATCCTTCAAACAATCATCTGGATTCATTGGCAGGTCGTTACTGGTTGCAAATGGAATGGCGCGCCCTGCAACGCGCCTTGACGAGACAAGGAGAAGAACGTCGAAAAGCCATAAGTGACGCGCTGATTTTTCGCGCTCGTCGCCAAGAAGTTTTTCCGCAATCGGCGCGTACTGAAAATGATTTAGAGTTGAACGAAGGGCTTGCTGAATACACGGGCGTTACGTTGCGTGGCACGACGGACGCGGAATCCGTAAATTTCTTTACGAAACAATTGAAGGAGTTTGAATCGAGACCTACTTTTGTGCGCTCTTTTGCGTATGCTTCGGGACCGGCTTACGGAATCCTGCTCGACAAAGCAAATCCGAATTGGCGAAAGAGTGTAAAACAGGAACGTGATATGGCAGCAATTTTAGCAAAGGCGCTCGCCATCAAAACGCCTGAAGGCTTGCAGCAAAAAGCCGAGCAATCTGCTAGGAAGTACGATGGCGACACCCTGTTTGCCACGGAGACAGAACGTGAAAACAATCGCAAAAAGCGCGTCGCAGCCTATCGCGCGCGATTCGTTGAAGGCGCTGTCCTGACGATCCCTCTTACCAGCGAAGTGCGGTATGGTTTCAATCCGAATAACCTGGAGGTATTGGACGAATCGAACACCGTCTTTCCGAATGTCAGAGTCAGCGATGTTTGGGGAATATTGACCGTAGCAAACGGTGCAATCCTGACGCGCAAAGATGGTCAAGTTGTAAAGGTCACGGTTTCCGCACCGGCAAATCTTCAAGCGAAACCTTTGCAGGGCGATGGCTGGACGCTGGAACTGAAAGATGGTTGGAAGTTGGAAGCAGGCGAACGCAGGGGAGATTACACTATTAAAGAAACGATGAAGTAGGAACGATGAACGATGAACAAGAGATTGCCAATCTTACTTCATCGTTCATCGTTCCTACTTCATCGTTTCACTGTTATGCGCCAAGATAGGCTGCGCGAACGCGCTCGTCATCAAGCAAATCCTTGCCTGCGCCTTCAATAGTGACGCGCCCGTTTTCCAGTACATACGCGCGATTGGAAATCTTCAAACTCTGTTGGACGTTTTGTTCGACCAGCAAAATGGTTATGCCTTCTTCGTTGATGCTGCGAATGATTTCAAACATTTCGCGCACGATGATTGGCGCAAGCCCTAAGCTTGGTTCATCAAACATCAACAGACGCGGACGCGCCATCAAGCCTCGCCCGATGGCAACCATCTGTTGTTCGCCGCCTGAAAGTGTGCCACAGAGTTGTTGTTCGCGCTCTTTGAGTTTCGGAAAGAGCGCGAAGATTTTATCGAGCGAGGTGGCGCGCAACCGTTTGGCTTCTTTGCTGATGGCGCCGAGTTCCAGGTTCTCTCGCACGCTCATCATCGGAAAGAGCCTGCGCCCTTCGGGAACGTGAGCGATACCGCGCGCCGCGATTTGGTGTGACGAGAGTCGCTCAATGCTTTCCCCGTCAAAAATGATTTCGCCGCCTGAAGCGCGAACTACGCCGGAGATGGTTTTGAGCGAAGTGGTTTTGCCCGCACCGTTGGCGCCTACGAGCGTGGCGATCTCGCCTTTGCGAACCGCGAAAGTTATGTCCCACAAAACCTGAACGTCGCCATAACGCGCGGTTATGTTTTTTAATTCAAGCAGATTTTCGGTCGTCAATTGCTGTCTCCAATTCTTCCGCTTTTTATTGCTGTGAAAATATAAAGTGCCGGGCGATAAGGTACAAGCGATGAGCAGTAGATCTGCAAAGGAATTCGCCTGGTATTGATTTGCTCTTCATCTGAGAGCGATTTTTAAGTTATCTCTGTAACCCTGGTTTCCTGTCCCTCGTAGTAAAAAATTGACAGCTACCACGATTGCATTGTTAAATTAGATTTCCTGTTACTTGAGGGAGCGTCGTTGAAACATCGCAACAACATCTTGAGTCCACACTATGCGCGGCTGCAAGTCGTAGCCTGGGTGTTGCTCGCACTGATGATGCACGCGCTGTTTATCGTCACCACGCATCATCACCCAATCAAGGTTAATGATGCGAAATCTACGACGCCGATTGTCTCTCCAGATAGTCACACACCTGAGCAGCATCTCCCTCAATCAGGCGACGATTTTCATTGTGCCACTTGTAGTTTACACCGCAGCTTAGCCTCGCAGCATTCCGCGCCTGTCTACGTGTTTCATCTCACGTTGCAAACTGCAAGCTGGGAGACTTTTCATTGTCAGCATCATTCAACCGCAACGTTTCTTTCACTCGCAGACCGCGCCCCTCCTCTTGCTTAATTTCACATCGCAGGAAAGTAGCGGCTTGTCGCAACGCAAATCTGCGTTGTGAGATGGGCGCGTTTAAACGAGCGTTTACCTCGTTGATTCGCGCCTTGCCGCACATTTCCTTCAACATTTCGCGCAACGATTTTTTTCAGTCCGGCGCGATTGGTTCATCACCCTTTCACATATTTGAAGGAGAATTACTCGATGAGAAGAAGCAATTTTATCAGCAGGTTTTTACTTTCAGTTACTCTATTGACCAGCCTTGCAACAGGATTTGCTCAATCCGGTGCGACGCTGCGCGGTACAGTCAGCCTGGGAGAAAACGCCATCCTTGTTCATAACGTGACCGTAACCATTCTGCAATTGAAACGCAGTGTGCAAACGGATGATCAAGGAAAATATGAATTTCAAAATGTGCCGCCTGGCACTTATAACGTAGCGACTCATTTGCACCGCGTCCCAGATGTTGTAAAGAGTGTAAAAATTGGCGCGGGCGCATCCGAGACTCTGGACTTTCAACTTCAACTCGATGGCGTCAAAGAAGAGATCACCATAACGGCAACCGGTAATCAAGAGTCGTCCTTTAACTCGATTCAATCGGTCATCTCTTTAGGCGCCGTCGAAATCGCGCAAAAGAATCCCGTCTCGCTTGGCGAAGTTCTCGATCACGAACTTGGCGTATCAAAGCGCAGTTTCGGTCCAGGCAGTTCGCGACCTGTCATAAGAGGAATGGATGGCGAACGTGTACTGGTCTTGCAAGATGGGCAGAGAATCGGTTCGCTTGGCTCTCAGTCAGGCGATCACGGTGAACCGATTGATGTTTTGAATCTTGAGAAAGTGGAAGTCGTCAAGGGGCCCGCGACCTTGCTTTATGGCAGTAACGCGATCGGCGGCGTGGTCAATGCCATCACCGGACACGAGTATGCTCACAAAGGTGCGCACGGCTTTTTGACAGGCGTTCTGGGTTCCAATAGAGAGCAATTTGCAGGCAGCGGCGGGGTTGAATTCGGCACCGATAAGTGGTTGATCTGGGGCGGCGGTGGCGCTCAGCGGACGGACGATTATGAAGCCGGTAAAGGTTACCGGGTTGCCAATTCATTTACTCGCTCGACAAATGCTTCAGCGGGATTTGGTTACTATCAAAATAAAAGTTTCTTCAGTGTAGGATACACCTTTAACAAAAACCGCTATGGCATTCCCTATGATCCCGAAGAGGAAAACCCGGAAATCGTTTTCCTGAACCCGAAGCGACATAGCGTCAAATTGACAGGCGGCTTACGTGAGTTGGAATCATTCATTGAATCGGCGAAATTTTCGGTTCAATACAACAACTACAAGCACAGCGAAATTGACCTGCCAACCAACGAAGTCGCCACGACCTTCAAGAATAAAACCTATGTCTATGACGGCATGTTCGAGCAGCGAAAAGTGGGGAGATACTCCGGCACTTTTGGATTCTGGGGTTTGCACCGTGACTTTGAAACGATTGGCGCAGAAGCTCTCGCGCCGCCTACGACGCAGAACGCTTTTGCAGGCTTCGCGTTGCAACGGTTTGATTTCGAGCGCCTGGGTTTACAATTCGGGGGGCGCGTCGAGCGCAATTCATACAACCCCGATGGCTTGCGTGAAAGAAAATTCACAGGCCTATCGGTCGGCGCGGGTATGCGCGTTCCAACCTGGACGGGCGGCGCTTTTGTTGCCAATTACACGCATAATTATCGCGCCCCTTCTCTGGAAGAGCTTTATAATAACGGACCGCATCCGGGCAATCTAACCTTCGAGATTGGCAATGAAAACCTGAAACGGGAACGCGGAGATGGCATTGAATTGGGGCTTCGCCATTCAACTGATCGAGTGCGCGCTGAATTCAATTTCTTCTATTACAACATCAAAGACTTCATATACCTTGCGCCGACGGGTGAAATTGACGAAGAGGAAGCACTGCCCGTAGCGATCTATTCTCAAGCCACCAGTCGCTTTGTTGGCGCAGAAGCCCGGCTTGATGTGGGCTTGCATCGCAACGTCTGGCTGATTACCGGCGTCGATTATGTGAATGCGGAGTTGAAGGATTCAGGAACGCCTCTGCCGCGCATACCGCCGCTTCGCGGGCGCGTCGGCTTGGAGTTGCGTTACAAAGGATTCGCGGTAACTCCTGAAGCCGTCATGGCGAGAGATCAGGATCGCCTCTTCCAGACAGAAACGCGAACTGGTGGTTATGCGGTTTTTAACCTGACCGCGTCATATACGCTTACGACTCAGCACATTGCCCATATCTTTGCCTTGAATGGGTTCAATCTCGGTGACCGTTTGTATCGCAATCACCTGTCGTTTATTAAAGAGATCGCGCCAGAAATCGGGCGCGGCGTGCGCTTCACTTATACCATGCGCTTCTTCTAGAACTTCGCAAGTTGGAGCAGGAAAAGCTGAATGTGGAGCCTAGAATTTTTCATTTGAGGCTCCACATTCAGCTTTCAATTTCTCCTGTTGCAAGCGCTCTCAGCTCCCAATAAATCAAGGCTTGCGTCATTTCTATTTGCTGATATATACTCGCTAGCCTTGAACTTAGCGGAATATTCCTCATCCATTCGAGAGGTAGAAATCTATATAGAGACAGCCCTCGTAGAAATTGTATTGCCCCTAAGTTGGTTGATAAAAATAAGAATTAAGGCTGGTATTTCTCCCATTATTTTGAACACTGGTTTCGCAGGTCATTCTAATTAAATCGCGAGTCTTCTAAGCAGGTGCGTCTCGCGATAATCCTATACATAATAAAAAAGAGGTTTATCTTCATGTTTCGTGTTGTTCCGCTCCTTGCTCTATTACTGCTCATATCCTCACCGGTTCTTGCAAGCAAGCGCTATGATGATCATTCCACCAATTCCTGGATGAACGGTTATACGCTGATTCTGCTGGACACGGAGTCCAAAGAAGAACTTGCTGAGGCTCGCGATTTCATCACTGCACAAGGAGGTCGCATAGCCATTGTATTACCGCCTCGCGCCATACTCGGCTGGGTTCCTCCTCGCATCAAAGCGCGCCTCTTAGGTCGTCACAAAATTCGTTCCATCTATCATTCAGCCGTGGATGCAAACTCTGTCGGCTTCAAGGACAAAGATACGCTACTGGCAGTCAAGCTCTTTAACGATGTCGTCTCCGGCAGACTGGCCAGCAAGAAGGACAGAGAGTTAGAAATGCAAAGCGCGACCAAGGATGAACACGGACACACGCGTTTTTCTACAACCCGCCCACCGATGATGGATTGTTCGCCGCCGCGCCCAGACCTGGACAAAGAAGATTTTATACGCAATCTGCAAAGAATGGGCGCCACACAAATTTTGCAGAATGTTGAAAGTCAGGTGGTGCCCAATTATTTCGATAACAGCAACACGATGGATGGTTCTGTGGCGGTTGCGGTCTTTCTGGTTGAGAGCAACGGGGCAACAGACCCTAATCACTTTACCTGGACAGAAGCGGATCAAAACTTTGCCATTGCTCAAGTGATAGACGGCTTGAACTGGTGGGTAGATCAATCGCGCGCCTTCAATCTGAGCCGCCCTTTACAATTCACTGTCGTTCCTTATCGCGCCACCGATCCGGTTTGTCAGCAGCCTTACGAGCCGCTGCTGCGCGAAGGTCGTTTCGCTTATTTGTGGGTTGACGCAATCATGAATAACCTGGGTATATCAGGAGGCGATACCTTCGTTCGCGTCGCAACTTTCGATAGAGTCATAAGAGATCAGAACCGGGCAAACTGGGGATTCTCTATTTTCATCGAGTACAATCCCGCGCCCAATCGCACCTCTTTTCCAGATGGACGCGCCTCTTGGGCGTATCTGGGAGGCCCGTATGTCAACATCTTGTTCCGCAGTTACGGTTGGTCGCTCAGTCAAATCATCTCGCACGAAACCGGCCATATTTTCTACGCTTGCGACGAATACAATCAGCCTGGTTATCAAGTTTGCAGTTGTACGTGCGCTCCCGAAGTTCGACCCGGCGCCAAGAACGGAAACTGCGAAGAAAACAGTTGCAATCCAGGTTCTACGGCTTGCATGATGCGCATCAACGAATACACCCTCTGTCCGTTTACAGCCGCGCAGATCGGTTGGACGAGCGCCGTGTTGCCTGCCGTGCCGACGACGCCTGCAGGACTCCAGGCAAGCGGGTCATCGCCGACGCAAGTGAATTTAAACTGGCAGGACACTTCAGGAAACGAATCGGGATTTCAAGTTGAGCGGCGCGGCGGCTCTGACGGCAATTTCAGTTTGATTGCTACCGCGCAAGCCGACACGGTCAGCTATGCCGATAACACGTTTTTAGCCAACACACTTTACACCTATCGCGTTCGCGCCTTTAACTTCACAGGGCCGTCTTCTTATTCTTCGGAAGCGACTGTGACGACACCGGCGACGCCTATTGCCTTGACGATCTCAACCGTTGATTTACCCGAAGCGACTGTGAATGTTCCTTACAGCCGCACGATCTCAGCAGTAGGCGGCAAAACGCCTTACCGATGGGTCATCAATAACGGCGAGCTTGCGCAAGGCATAACGATGTCGCAATTCGGCGAGCTTTCCGGCACGCCAAGCATTGCTGGCACCAGCAGTTTCACCGCACGCGTAACAGATACAGACAATGTCAGCGTAAACAAATCCTTTTCGTTAGTCGTCAAACCCGCAGTCGTGATAACCATCACCACCAGAGATTTACCGCGCGGTTCAATTGGCACAAGCTACAGCCAGCAACTCGGCGCAACCGGCGGACAAACGCCATACACTTGGACGATTCAATCGGGCAATCTCCCCGCAGGCTTGTCATTAAACCAAAGCGGCATCATTCAAGGCATACCGGAAGTCGCAAGCACTTCAAGCTTTGTTGTCAAGCTAACAGACGTAACAAACCTCAGCACAACGGCAACGCTTGCCATCACCATCAATCCAGCTGTCGTTCAACTCATCGTCGAGACCATTTCCTTGCCCGATGGGGTCGTCGGACAAGACTACCTGCAAACTCTCAAAGCCCTCGGCGGAACCGCGCCTTATCGTTGGGCGCTGAAATCTGGCAGACTACCGGACAATTTAACCTTGACCGAAGGAGGCGTGATTTCCGGCCGTCCGACAATCAACGGGGAACAAACATTTGAAGTCGAAGTGACAGACCAAAGCGGGCAGACGGCAGCCAAACAACTTTTGATTGATGTGGAGCCGGCGCCACAATTCACTGTCCTTACTCAATCACAACTTCCAAGGGGAGCGGTCGGCGTTCCTTTCAGAGTCGAGCTGAAGGCTACGTCAGGCACGGAGCCCTACGTCTGGGTGAAAAAGAAGAAAGCAAAATTCGGTGTTTTTCCCGATGGCATAACGCTTTCGCGGGAAGGCATTTTGTCAGGAACACCAACCACACAAGGGCTTTCCAATTTTACACTCCTGGTAAATGATGCTGCGGAAAGACAGGCATCCAAACCTTTCACCATCGAAGTAGGCCCGCCGCCACCGCCGCTTGAAATACGGACGGCGACGCTACCCAACGGCACGCAAGGATTGACTTACAGCGCAACGCTTGAAGCGGGCGGCGGAGTGGGTCCTTACACCTGGGCAATTGACCTGGGAGGTTTACCCGCTGGCTTGACGATGACCGAAGGAGGCATAATTTCCGGTCGTCCAACCAATGCAGGCTCTGTTACCTTCGTCGTTCGCCTGCGCGATGCGCTTGGCACAATCAGCACGAAAACTTTATTCATTACGGTAGTCGCGCCACCTCCGCCTCTGATCATCCAAACCGTTTCGCTTCCTGAGACAGCCGCCGAAAGACCTTATAGTCAAACTCTGCTTGCCTCTGGAGGTGTTCCGCCATACACCTGGAGTCTGGCAAGCGGCAGTCTGGGCGCAGGCTTAAACCTTTCAACAAGTGGGGTCATATCAGGAGCGCCTTTAAATCCCGGCACAGTTGTTTTCGCAGTTAGATTAACGGACTCGGCTCAACAAACGGTCACTCGTACACTTGCCATTAAGATTACTCCTGCCGATAAACTGGCTCCGTTCGGTTCGCTCGAAACGCCAGATCATAACGCCACGCTAACCGGTCCGGCTAATGGCACAGGATGGGCGCTCGATAATATAGGCATCACCACCCTCGAAGTATTGGTTGATGGTCAGAAGATAACCGAAGCGACTTATGGCAATTCAAGACCCGATATAGGAGCTGTCTGGGGCACCTTCCCGAATGCTGCAAACTCCGGCTTCCGGTTCACTCTGGATACGACAAAGCTCACAAACGGCGAGCATAGGCTGTCTGTGCGAGTCTTTGACGCGCAAGGCAATTCGACGTTGATAGGCAGTCGTCCTTTCCAGGTACAGAACAGGCTTCTTGCTATCGCCTCGACCGAAATTCCCAGAGGCCGAAAAGGAACTCCTTATAGCTATCAGATGAACGCTTCAGATGGAAGCCCTCCTTACACCTGGACGATCACCTCCGGCGCTTTGCCGCAAGGTTTATCGCTCAACGCCTCAGGTTTGATTTCAGGCACGCCCACCGTATTCGGCAGCTTCCCGTTTGGTGTGCGCCTCAGCGATACGGCCAGCGGCCTGGCTGTGGCTTCCCTGATGATATTTATACAGCCTGACACCGAACCTTTAGTCATTATCAGTAGCGGCGATTTAAGCGCAGGGCAAACGGGTGTTGATTACCTTGCCCAACTTCTTTTCGCAGGCGGAACTGCGCCCCGCACCTGGAGTGTTGCGACAGGTTCGCTGCCGCCCGGATTAATTCTCAATACAAGCACCGGCAGTATTTCAGGGAAACCAACTCAGGTGGGCAACTTCACATTTACCGCCAGATTAACCGATACAACACAAACGACCATTATCTCTGAGGCTCTCAGAATCGCCATAACTCCAGGTCCTTTGGTCATCATCAGCACAGGCGATTTAAGCGCATCTACTGTAGGCGTTTTTTACTCGCATCAGCTTACCTTCCGTGGCGGACAAGCGCCTGTCGTCTGGAGTTTGCCAATCGGCTCTACGCTTCCTGCGGGTCTGACAATGACTGCAAGCGGCTTGATAAACGGAACGCCGACAACTGCCGGAACCTTCACCTTCACGGTTAAATTGACGGATTCACAGCAACCGGCTGTAAACGCAACTTCCGGTAATTTGCGAATCGTTGTCGCGCCGCCGCCTTTAATCATAACCAGCGTAGGCGATTTAACCGCCGGGCGAATCAATCAAGCGTACACCCATCAATTGACTTTCACGGGAGGCACTCCGCCTGTGACCTGGAGCTTGCCAACCGGTTCTACATTGCCACCGGGATTGACTTTGAATGCAAATACCGGGGTGATTTCGGGAACGCCTACGCAAACAGGACCGTTTAATTTCACCGTGAAGTTGACGGATTCAGCCAGCGTAAATGTCACCTCTGGCAGTCTCAGGATTATCATTTCGCCGTGAAACTTGGCACGCTTGTCACAAGTTTCAGAAAGTGTTTTGAAATTCAAATCTTGTGCTGTAGCAGACAGGCAGCTGCGACGTTCTTTTATAGGAATCTGGTTTTCGCTGTTCTGCTTGATTGCTTTTCATGATTGAGTGGGCAGTCTCTGACTATCATTATTTGCGACAGTGAGAGGCGAATAGAAGCCGCCTCTCAACCATATCTTTTGCAAGCCGTCTATTTTAATGTGAGTTCTACTAAACGTAAGGGGTATCAAAAAGCTCCTTGAAATTTC
>JANMSG010000592.1:0-5450 GCA_031389065.1 Acidobacteriota bacterium
ATCTTTGGGATGGTTAATCGCCTTAGGCGCAATTGCGTTGGTCGGGGTAATTTTTTTGGCTTTCCTGATATTTGGTTACCTTCGCCGCACGACCCACCGAGTGACGACTCCGCCATCTTTGACAGGGGGAAGCAAGGAATCAACAGAAACCTATTTGAGCGAAGAGGCTGCGCGAGTCACCGGTGGCGAAACGGTTTTCACGCAAAAGTTCCCACTACCAAACAGCGCGAAGTTTTTTTTGAGCAATGTGAGCGGCGACATAACCATCGAAGGCATTGACGGATCAGAAGCTGAAGTTAAAGTGATAAAACGAGGCGGCTCTGCCGACGAACGTAGCGACCTGAAGATTATCTACTCGACGCGAGGCGGTAATCTATCCTTAAAGCCATCCAGGCAATTAGCCAACGATATTGAGATCATTTATGAAATCAAACTGCCGCGCAATCTTGGGCAAGTCAATATTGACGGCGTAAGCTCGAACATCAAACTTAAAAATTTAGACGCGCTCATTGATGTTAAGTCGGTCAGTGGTGATCTTGATTTATCAAATTTAAGAGGCGAGGTCAGAGCCGAAACGCTAAGCGGCGAAATCTTTCTGTCGCAAACCCTGGGAAATATTTTCGCGAAATCTACGAGCGGTAAAATAGAGATTGCAGGCGCAAGCGGCTCTATTGAAACCAACACCACGGCTGGCAATACAGTGGTTTCGATTGACAAAACGACATCCACAGATACTCTATCGTTTGAGAGCATCAATGGCTCGATTGATTTGCAATTCAAATCGGCTATCAACGCAGAGTTGGAAGCAAATACGATCTCGGGTTCGATTGACGCAAACGGCTTAGAAGTTCAAGTGAAGCAAGCGCCGGGCAGCCAACAGGCTATCGGGCGCTTAGGAATCGGCGGCCAGCCGCTGAAAATTAAAACGGTGTCAGGCAATATAAAAATTACGAAGAAGTCTTAAAAAAGTCCTTAGTCCCTAGTCCTTAGTCCTTAGCAAGGTGAATCAACTAAGGACTAAGGACTAGGGACTAAGGACTTTTGAAAAAGGAGATAAGATGGCAATAGAGGTTATAGAGTATTTCGACAATTCAGGACAAGAGATTGTTCACCGCATACCCGAAGCAGGTTCAACGGATATCAAGATGGGCGCGCAGTTGATCGTGCAAGAGAATCAGTCGGCTCTGTTTTTCCGCGATGGCAAAGCGCTTGATGTCTTCGGACCGGGCAGGCATACGCTGACAACGATGAATCTGCCGCTGCTGACGACTTTGCTATCCATTCCTTTCGGCGGCAAATCGCCTTTTCAAGCAAGCGCTCTGTTCATTGCCCGCCATACTTTTATGGATTTGAAATGGGGAACGAAAGAGCCTATCACTTTCCGCGATAGCGAACTCCGTTTCGTGCGTCTGCGCGCCTTTGGCAAATACTCTATGCGGGTGGCCGACCCGCAATTGTTTGCCACTTCCGTCGTTGGCACTCGCGGCATCGTCTCTGCCGAAGCCATCAATTCATTTTTACGTGATATCGTGGTCGCGCGTCTCAACGATTTGCTCGGCGAAAATCTCAAAACGATATTTGACCTGCCCGCTATGTATGATGAAGTAGCGGCCGGTGTGAAAGCTCGCGTCGCTGATGATTTCAGCAAACAAGGGCTTGAACTTGTTGACTTGATTATCTCTGCCGTCACGCCTCCGGAAGAGGTGCAGAAGATGATTGACGAGCGTTCCAGCATGGGCGCCATTGGCGATATGAATGCGTATATGCAATTCAAAGCCGCGCAGTCCATTCAAGACGCGGCAAAAAATCCTGGCGGCACAGCAGGTCAAGGCATGGGCTTTGGCTTAGGCATGGGGTACGGTCAAGTGATGGCTGGAGCTTTAGGTCAAGGACAACAGGGGCAAGGCGGTGGCGGTGCGGCAGCACAGACCGTCGCTTGCGCCAAATGCAAGACTCAAAATCCTGTGGGAGCAAAGTTCTGCCAAAATTGCGGAGCTACACAACAAACGCCACAAGCTGCAACAGTCGACTGTCCTGCCTGTCACTCACCGGTTCTGGCGGACGCAAAATTCTGTTCCGGTTGCGGACAGACCATGGTTTTGCAACCTTGCAAGAACTGCCAGACTCCTTTGCAGCCGGGGGCGAAATTCTGTGCCAGTTGTGGCACTCCCGTTTGATAAGAGAGGTAAAGCATGAGAAGTATCAAGTTTATTCCGTTAGCGGTTTGTCTTTTACTCGGTTCTGTTTTTTTACCGACGATTCAAGGAGTTTCTCACGCAAAGCTTGCGCTTCTGGAATCAGCAGCGCAAGCGCAGAACGCGCCCAAGATTTTCAATGCCAAAATGAAGGGCAGCAAAATCATAATTTCGGGCGAAAACTTCAACCCCGAAACCGTCGTGTTGATAAACGGGCAGCCCGTAAAAACGATTATTGATTCCGAATCCCCGACCTCCGTTTTGGTTGCGAAAAAAATCCACAAGGCAACGCCTATGGGCGAGGAAGTCCAATTGGCAGTGCAGACCTCAAGCGGTCAAACCTCCGAACCATTTGCGTTTTTCGTAGGCCCAACGATCACACTCGATGATGGCGGTAAGATCATCACGTTAAGCGTCGGCGAAAGAGTGCTGCTCTTGTTAAAGAGCGCAAATCATACGTGGACACCGAGTGTGCAAGATTCTACGATTCTTCAGAAGGTCGAAGACCCGAATCTTGTACAAGGGGCACAAGCGATCTATCAAGCAATACGCCCAGGCAGCACAAAGCTTACGGCCATCGGCGAATTGCCCTGTCATAAAACAGTGCCGCCTTGTCTGGCACCTTCACTTTTTATTGAATTCACCATCAACGTCGTTCCATAATTTCTGACTTCTGAAAAGAGGCTTTAACCCAACGTAGAGTAGGCAGAATCAAAACTGCTTACTCTACGTTGGGCACCCCGTCTTGCCAATTGTGGTTTCTCGTGTTGAAATTCAAATTTTGGTTTTGCAGTTGAACTCGGGTTCTAAAAATTAAGTCGGTGTTTATTGATTGGTCAAATCTTTTAGCGCGGATTTTATTCGACGTTCGTTTTGTTCATATTGACTCTGGTCTGCAAGTCGTATCTCCGGACAATATATCCACCCATCTCGTTGGGGATATTTTCGGCTAAACCCTTTTTATGGAGGTCTTTCATGCCAACGCTGGAACAACAGGAATTAGCCTTACTGAAGGGGCGAGTTGGTCGGTTGGAAGCACGGTTGGAGTTCATTTACAAACATCTCGGTATCACCTTCGTCGAGGACACACGCTTGACAGACGATCCGAAAGTGATCGCCGCCATAAAGGCGAATAACTTGCTCGAGGCGATCAAATTCTATCGCCTGGCAAGCAACGCGAATCTGGAAGAAGCCAGGGCAGCGGTGGAGGAGATGCGAGCCAGGTTGGGGATCTAATTTTCTCACTTTTCAATAGACGCAATTTATTAAGCAGGAGAAAAAATGGTTTATCAAGAAGCAGGCAAATTTGTGTGGCATAACGGCAAGGTGCTGCCCTGGGAACAAGCCACCATTCACGTCATGACTCACGTCGTCCATTACGGCTCGTCCGTGTTTGAAGGTATACGTTGTTACGAAACCAAACGCGGTTCCGCCATCTTTCGATTGGACGAACACATTCAGCGATTGCTCAATTCCGCTCATATCTATCGAATGCCTGTGCCGTATAACAAAGAAGAGCTCATAGATGCCTGCAAGCAGATGGTTGTCGCCAACGAATTCAAACATTGTTATCTGCGCCCGCTCGTTTTTCGCGGCTATGGTTCGTTCGGCGTTGACCCCTTCCCTGTGCCTGTTGAAACCTATGTCTGCTCCTGGATTTGGGGCAAGTATCTTGGCAAAGAAGCGTTGGAACAAGGCGTTGACGTAGGCGTTTCAAGCTGGACGCGCATCGCTCCAAACACTTTACCGACGATGGCAAAAGCCGGAGCTAATTACATGAACTCGCAATTGATTAAGATGGAAGCCAAGCTCAATGGCTACGTCGAAGGCATTGCTTTAGACACCAACGGCTTTATCAGCGAAGGCTCCGGCGAAAATCTCTTCCTGGTAAAAGACGGGAAGCTTTTGACGCCGCCGCTTACCTCAGCCGTCTTGCAAGGCATCACACGCAACACAGTGATTCAGATTTGCGCCGGTTTAGGCATCCCTGTTATCGAACAAACTTTGCCGCGCGAGATGCTCTACCTTGCTGACGAAGTCTTCTTCACAGGCACGGCTGCAGAGATAACGCCGATTCGTTCGGTAGATAAAATTCAAGTCGGGGAAGGTCGTCGAGGAGAGATTACCAAAGCGATTCAAGACAAATTCTTCTCCATTGTCGAAGACGGCGAAGACGAGTACGGCTGGCTGACTTTCGTCGAAAATCCCAAAGCCGTTTCGCAAATCGAACAACAACAGAGTTAATTACACTGAAAACTCGACTGTGCTGAGCCCAACACGAACGAAGGGATGCCGGCTTAAAAATTGACCGGCATCCTTTCATTTATACGCTGTGCTTTTGCATCACCTACTTGCGCTTCCACTTCGTCCCTTGCGGGGTGTCTTCGAGGATAATGCCACGCTCGGCTAATTCGTTTCGGATTTGATCGGCGCGCGCGAAATCACGATTCTTTCGCGCTTCGTAACGTCCCTCAATCAATGCTTCAATTTCGGCTTCGAGCGTCTCTTCCTTCTCTTCACCTAAAATCCCCAGCACCGAATCGAAACCTGCCAACAAGGCAAGCACAGCCGCTTTGTCTGCCTCGCCAAATTCGTCTTGGTCAATCGCTGTGTTGATATCGCGGCGCAAATCAAACATCGCGGCAAGCGCGCCCGCTGTGTTCAAATCGTCATTCATCGCCGATTCAAATTCTTCTTTTGCCCGCGCCAGTATCTCTTGAATCTTCGGATGCGACTCCGCGCTTCCTTCAATCTCTTTCACGCGACGACGGAAATTTCTCAGCTTTTCAATCGCGCTCTCTGCGCCTTTGAGTCCATCAAGCATGAAATTCAACTGCGTGCTGTACGGCACAGACAAAAGCAAATAGCGAATAGCAGCCGCCGAAAAGTCTTTTTCAACCAGGTCGCGCACGGTGTAGAAGTTGTTTTTTGATTTCGCCATCTTCTCGCCTTCGACCTGCAAAAACTCTACGTGAAACCAGTGCTTCACAAAAGGTTTTCCGGTAGCGCCTTCCGATTGCGCGATCTCGTTTTCATGATGCGGAAAAATTAAATCAACGCCACCGCAATGAATATCGAAAGACTCGCCCAGATATTTCATAGACATCGCGGAGCATTCCAGATGCCAACCCGGGCGCCCCACACCGTAAGGCGTTTCCCATCGCGGTTCGTCGTCTTCTTTGGGCGCTTTCCACAACACGAAATCACGGGCGTCATCTTTTTCATACTCATCAACATCAACACGCGCACCGGCAA
>JANMSG010000259.1:0-4545 GCA_031389065.1 Acidobacteriota bacterium
AGAGTTGAATCACGCTATCGTTGCAGGTCGCGTCAAGGTTGGCATCAAAATCCCGCCGGATTATTCAGATCGTTTAGCGATCAACAGACAAGCCACCGTACTGGTCTTAATTGACGGGTCGGATTCAAGCATAGCTACACAGAGCTTAACCGTATCAACACCAGTACAGTTGTCTGTCTTCCTGTTGCGAGTTTGTCTGAATAATCCGGCGGGATTTTTATTCCCACCTTGACGCGCCCTGCGACGATCGCGCGATTCAACTCTTCGTCAGATCCTACGTATTCCGTGATGTTGAAGGAGTCTGTGTTTTGAAATGCGGCGATCAAATCACGCGACTCGCGGCGGTGGTCTAAATCATAAACCGCCGTTTTGATATTGCGAACCTCTGTGTTGATGACGTAACCAAAGACTGCGAGTTGAATCATCGGTACCACTAACATCAACGCCAACGTCAGCGGGTCGCGGCTGATTTGAATGATCTCTTTGTAAAAGACAGAGCCTAATCCTTTGAACATATCGAATGGAGTTTGGCGTCCCACCGTGAGGCGGGACGCCAAACCTTTACCTCCATTATTTGCTGTGGCCGTTGGTTGAATACCGCTTCGTCAAAGCGACGAATACGTCTTCAAGCGAAGGCCGCGCATTCGAGACTTCCACGTCCGTGATGCCTATTTGTGCAAGCGTAGAATGTATGCGCTCCGGCGCTTGACTGGCGTCCATCAATAAATGGATGGATTGACCGAATATCGTTGCGCTTTTCACGTACTCTGCGCGTTTCAATTCGCCAAGCGCCACCGTCGTGTTGGGGCAGAAGACTTCCATCCACTTGGTATTTGCCGGCGTCACTTCAGGCAATTGCTTCAACACATCCGGTTCGCCGCAAGTAATCAATCTTGCATTGTAGATATAGCCGACGCGGGCGCAGCGCTCGGCTTCGTCCATGTAATGCGTAGTGACAAACAGCGTGATGCCTTCGCTCGACAGTTGAAAGAACAAATCCCAAAGCTCGCGTCGCGCCACAGGGTCTATGCCGGCCGTCGGTTCATCCAGGAAAATAATTTTCGGCTCGTGAACCAGAGCGCAAGCCAAGGCGAGGCGCTGCTTCCAACCGCCAGACAGTGTACCGGCGCGACGTTCAATGAACGGTTCAATGTGTGTCAACTCAATGACGGCTTGTCTTCGCTGCTTCAAGCGCTCGCCCCTCAAGCCGTAAACTTGTGCGTAAAAATTTATGTTCTCCCAAATCGTCAACTCTTCATAAAGACTGAAGCGTTGCGACATATAGCCTATGTTCTGGCGAATCTCATCCGACTGCTTTTCAATGTCAAAGCCTGCGACAGTTGCGCCGCCAGCCGTTGGCGCGATCAGTCCGCAGAGCATGCGTATGATGGTTGATTTGCCAGAGCCGTTCGGACCCAGAAAACCGAAAATCTCTCCACTTCTGACATCAAAGCTCACGTTTTCAACAGCCGTGAAGTTGCCGAATTTTTTTGTCAGTCCGTTTATATCAATCGCTCTCATATCAATAGGTGTCAGGTATTAGGTTTTAGGTGTTAGAAGAAAATGATGGATGTGAAAGGCAAAAGATATGTTTGCTTTTCTCAAACATCCTGATTCTGAATAATCGCTCAGGTGTTATATAAAATTACTAACACCTGGCATCTAAAACCTAGCACCTATTTAGCAATAGAAACATCAGCTGCCATGCCTGCGCGCAATCTCTTTGCGCTGTTGTCCAAACGTACACGCACTGCGAAAACCTGATGCGAGCGCTCTTCGCGTGTCTGCACGTTGCGTGGAGTGAATTCTCCACGCGAGGCGATCTGCTCAATCGTTCCTGTGAAACTTTCTTTGGCGAACGAATCAACCGTTATGCTTACTTCTTTGCCGAGATGCGCGTGCCCCAACTCCGGTTCAGGCACATAGACGCGCACCCACAAACGATCCAACTCAACCAGAGTTGCAACCGGCGAATTCGGAGCGATTAAATCGCCGGGTCGCACTTGCAAAACCTCTATGAATGCGTCTGCGGGAGATTTTACTTGCAATTCGCTCATCTGTGTTTCGATTTGTTGAAGCGCCGCGCGAGCCCTGGACACTTGAGATTGAGCCGCGTTGATGTCTTCTTTACGCGAGCCGCTTTCCATCATAGCTTTGTGCGCCGCAGCTTGTTGATACTGCTTTTCGGCGCGTTTGATCTCTTCGCTTCGGGTTCCTGCGAGCAGTAAATCAAGTCGTTGCTTCGTCGCCTCGCGCCTTCCCTTTGCGCGCTCTAGCGTAGCCTTGGCATTCTCATAATCTTGACGGGACGAAATACCGTCATTGCTCAATTGTTCGATTCTTGTGAAGTTCGATTTCGCCACCTCGTAATCGGCGTTTGCGGCGTCGAGTTCGGCGCGCGCTGCCTCAATCTCTTGTTTGCGTGGTCCGTTACGAGCGAGTTCCAGATTCATCCCGGCGGCTTCGGCTTGGGCTCTCGCTTCAGCGATCTCTTCGGGGCGAAAGCCATTTTTCAGCTTTTGCAAATTTGCTTCTGCCATCGCAATCGCTGCCACAGCATCGTCACGCCTGGCATCAAGGTCGTAGCTCTCGAAGCGAACGATGGCTTGCCCATGTTTGACTTCTTGCCCTTCTTTGACCATCACCTCGGCAATGCGTCCGCTGATCTTTGAGCCTACACGAATTTCATCTGCTTCAATCGTGCCTGATAAGGTCAAGTGATTTGCAGGTTCGCGGGCGCTGACGTACCTCCAGATTGCGGCTGCGCCGAAGAGCAACAAGATAACAGTTCCGATTAAGAGAGTTTTGCTAAAACTGCTTTTCATTGCTTCACCTTTTTGGCGGCTTTCATAGTGGCTTTGGTTTTGAACCTGGTATTGATTATGGTCTCTGCTATTGCGACTTTCTTTGATGCGTTGGTGTCTGTTGCTCTCTTTGCCTTAGAGGATGTTATGAACTTTGACTCAAGATGGCAACTACCAGCTTGAGCTTTAACATCGCCAAGGTCAAGAAATGAAGCCCAGCAAGCGTCTCCGGCAGTCTCTCATAATCTCTCGTCAGCCGCCGAAACCGCGCGGCTCAGGCGAAGCTGCGTTCGACGACCCAGCGCCGCGGCAACAGCACGAAGCCTTTCTCCTTTCAAAAGGTAGTTCAAAGGCTGATTCGTGCACCTGCCAGGCTCGATCACCTGTCAATCCACTCCCACAACTTCGTTGAAGAAACGAACCACGTGTTTCCACGCGAGATAATAAACCAGCAGTGCGACGGGAAAGCCGATGGCAAACGTCGTGGGTGTCCAGATCAGGATGTCCAAGCCTCTTTGGATGGCATATCCGAGCGGGGTCAGTACCAAGAGGAGCGCTGTCCCATATATGCCGATGGGGAACCGGTAGCGTGATCGCAGAATTACGTAGAGGATATTCCATAGCCCCCAAAGGTTGGGCACGAGAGCCATCGGGAAGACAATCACTCGCTCAATCTTGATCGGAACAGAGCTGCTGAAACGATAGAAGGCGAAAAAGACTATGGCGACTAGCAAAAACATGGTCGGCAACGCAATTCCAGCCATGTAAGCGCGAAGATAAGGATGTCTGTTCATGAATGTCCCCTCCGATCACAACTGGTAGAGTAAGGTCGCGGTTGCCTCCGGGAAGAACCATAACAAGATCACCAGCGCCCCCATAAGGACCCAATCAATCCAAGAAAGGCGAAGATCCCGCTGATCGAGCCGGCGAAGCATTTGCGGCCAGAGGTCGCTCGTCACCTGCAATTTGACCGCAGGAGGAACCGCTTCCTTAAGCAACTCGCGAAGTTTCTCATCATTGTGTTCGTTCATGGCTCAACACCTACCCTTTTTAGTTCTTCCCTCAGCTTTCTCACAGCCCGGAATACGCGCGATTTGACGGACCCGATTGAGATCCCCAGCGCCTCAGCGATCTGCTCATAGGGTTCTTCTTCGACGAGCGCTAGAATCGCTGTGACACGCAACTTCACCGGGAGCAGGTTCAACGCCTGTTCAACCTGCCGGCGGATTTCCTTTTGCCTGACAGGGTCAGCCATCAAGCCGCTCAAGGGGATTTCCAGAGGCATGAATTTTGAACGGGCGGCCTTCACATAATCGAGCGCCAAATTCGTCGCGATGCGCCGCGCCCAGGCTCCGAAACTACGCCGCGGGTCAAAGCGCGCCCGCGCCTTGTAGATCTTCCAGAACGTCTCCAGGGTCAAATCTTCAGCCGCCGCAGGATCACGGATAATCCTGACGATCCACCTGTACACCTCGCTGTTATACTCCCGAAACAGGGTCTCAAAAGCATTGAGCTCTCCTCGAGCGAATTGCTCTAGCAGTTCGCTTCGCTCTTCTGCATTAGCCTGTTCCATGCACAAAGGGTCACCGCCTGAGAGGCTGCCGGAAGGGAGTTCCTTCCACATAAGCGCGTTGCACTGTGACAGGACCTTCTCCGGCATAAACTCACCTTGCTTTTCTCTCCCTATTATTCCTTACTGTTTCCGCGCGAGGCCGGTTGCATTCTCAGAATTTTTTTCAGC
>JANMSG010000260.1:0-6918 GCA_031389065.1 Acidobacteriota bacterium
CCGCAATGTCAGGTTTGAATTCATAGTCATCGTCAAGCGTCAGCAAATGTGATAAGTTCAGGCTAAGGAGAGATTGACTGGCAGACCAGATTTTAATTATGAATTGGATGATAAAAAGACCGCTGCACGTAATAGCCTTGATACTCTTCATCGCATCTTCCGCCTTTGCGCAAGCCACGCAGATGCAGATTCCGCAGCCGACAGGTTTCGTGAATGACTTTGCGAATAAATTCACCCCTGCGACGAAACAGAGCCTTGAAAATCTTCTCACTAATTTTAGAGATAAAACTGAAATCGAAGTCGCTGTTGTCACCATTCCTTTTGAGCAAATGGGCGGGTATGTAATTGAAGAATATGCCTTAGCGATGGGGCGACAGTGGAAGATTGGGCGTGGTTCAGACAAGCCTGCGGCCTTGTTATTGGTCGCAATTAAAGAACAAAATAATGAAGGTCGTTATAGCGGCGGCAGCAGATTAGAAATTAGTCGTCATCTGGAAGGCGATATTCCTGATGGTCTTGCGGGTGAACTGATCCGTCGAATGCGTGTTGATTTTCAATCGGGAAGATTCGACCAGGCTTTAACTACGGGCACCCAAACGATACTCGCAACGATAGCCGAAAAGCGCGGCATTTCGATGGAAGGTATAGATACAAGCGCGGCGTATCGTCCGACGCAACGCGCGCCGAAACGTGGGATATCCTTCTCCACCATTATATTTTTAATCATCATTGGTTTTGCCATCATCAGCTTTTTAAGTCGCCTGGGACGCGGTGGCGGCGGTGGCGGCGGTCGCAGAGGCGGATCTGATTGGTGGATTGCGCCGATTATATGGGGCGGCGGCGGTTCAGGTTGGGGCGGCGGTTCCAGTGGCAGTGGAGGTGGCGGCTCAGACTGGGGCGGCTTCGGCGGCGGTGGAGATTTTGGCGGCGGCGGCGCAAGTGACAGTTGGTAGTTTATTCTGAATCGGCTACATTTGTCTTGCAGCTTCACTACGAAAATTCTTGATTGGGAGAACGAAAAAATGGCGATTGAACTTCAGGAGTTGATAGATAAACTCGGCAATGCACATGGCGGCAATCTGAGATCCATCGTGCTATACGGTCATGCTGTTGAAGGTGAACAACTCGATGAAAACGCGCCAAAAAAAGTGCTGATTATTTTGGAGCAAATCACCCCCGCATCGCTCAAAGAAGGGCAAACCGTTGCCGAGTGGTGGCGCAAAGAAGGCAATCCGCTTCCTGTATATTTCACCCAAGAAGAGATTCAAGACTCGTCGGACGTCTTTCCCATAGAATTCATTGATATGAGCCGTGTTCGCCATGTCCTTTACGGGCAAGACCCTTTCGATGATTTGCAAATCCACACCCAAAACCTTCGTCATCAACTCGAATATGAACTGCGCGGTAAACTCATACGCCTGCGTTCGCTTTATATGCCGGCATCGAATAACCCCAATCGTCTGGCGAAGTTAATGGCGGATTCGCTCGATAGCTTTATCGTATTGTTTCGCCATGTGATGGAGTTGTCAGGAGTCGAAGCGCCGACCGAAAAGAACGCTACATTGATAAAAATTGCGGAGGAGCTGAAGCTTGATAAGAGCGTGTTCGCGCGAATTTCCGAGTACGCGGCTGATGAAGAGGTATGGCTTGAATCGGAGACCAATGAAACCTTTGGCGCATATTTGAAATTGCTTCAGGAAGTGGTCGAGGCGGTTGACGAACGACCGCAGGAATAAAAGGTGACTATTCAGACCCATCGGAACGATCTGTCTATAGGAATCCTAAATGTAGCGTAGACTGTCCGATCTGAGGTTGACTGAACAAACAGCTACTTGCTTTCCAGCTTCGTTCTCAGCGTAAGACTTGCGCAGACTCGACAGTCTACGCTACTACCTCTGCTCTCCATGAATGATTCAGGAAAGCTAGATAGTCTGCGGCTCATTCTTCCCTAGGTGAGTTTCATCTCATCAAGCCCTTTGGGGGAAAGATAGAGTTTTTCGAGTTTGGTGGTTACGTGTTCGAAAGCTTCGTCAACAGAGTCTGTTTTGAAAAAGATGTCGAGGTCCTGAGAACTAACAACTCCCCATTTTACGAAAGCGTCGAAATTGATGATATCATCCCAAAACTCTGTGCCGAATAAAATGACCGGCATCGTTTTACGCGGCATCTTTGTCTGTATCAACGTCAACACTTCAAATAGTTCATCCATCGTGCCAAAGCCACCCGGAAAAACGATCAGCGCTTTGGCGAGATAAACGAACCAGAATTTCCGCATGAAAAAATAGTGGAAGTTGAAAATCAGTTCACGCGAAACATATTGGTTCACTTCTTGTTCCAGGGGAAGTTGGATATTCAATCCCATGTTTTTGCCGCCCGCCAACGAGGCACCGCGATTGGCTGCTTCCATCATGCCGCCCGAACCGCCCGAACAGATGATGAAGTGATGTTGCCCCGTTAACCCTTTTGACCATTCGGTGATTCGCCTGGCTAGCTCTACAGCATCGTGATAGTAGCGTGAGAGGCGCACAGCCTGCTCTGCGCTGGTGATCGCCAGTTTATGCTCCGATGAATCTGTGGTTGACTTCTTGAGTTCGTCTAATCTTGCTTCGGTGATCTCTTTCGGAAAGGAACGAGCTGATCCAAAGAATACGATGGTATCGCGCACATTGTAACGGCGCAGACGCGCCGCTGGCTCAATGTATTCAGAGAGAATTCTAAGGACTCGCGCATCAGGACTTTTTAAAAAATCATCATTGAGATAAGGCAGCGGCGGCATTTTCTCGTTGTTCGATTCAGGCATAGTGCTTCCTTTTATTGGTCAGGATTTGTTAGAAAGAATATCGTGCATCAACTCCCAAGCCAGCATCAAGCCGAAAGCCACACTGAAGATGCCGGCTAGTAAACGTATGGCCAGGTTGACGGAAGAAAATTTTCGCGCCGTTGCCAGAAAAGGCAGACTAATCAAGGCACTCATTAAAAGCATGCCGCCAACCGAACCAATGCCAAACACCGCTATGTAAACCAGTCCTAAGGCGACAGTCGGCATCGTTGTCAGCACGGCAAGCATCAAGACTGCGCTGCCTGCAAAGCCGTGAACCAGGCCAACCAAAAACGGTTTGCGACCGACACGCAAAAGGTGATGCCTGTGGTCGTGTTCCTTGTGGGTGTGGAGGTGAAGATGTTTATGTTCATCCTGTCCCTCGTGCGCGTGTTCGTGGGCGTGTATGCTGATACTGCGTTCGCGCCAGGCTTGCCACACGGCGTTTGCGCCAAGCGCGATCAGCATAATTGCGACGGGAATTTCCATGTACGGTGCGACGCTTTCTGAAACCGTTATGCGCAACAAAACGACGAAGAGACCAACGCCAAGCAGAGAAGCCGTGTGACCAAGCCCCCAGAAAGTGCCGATGATTGATGAACGCAAAAGGCTTTTGTGTTCACTCACGATGGTTGACACGGCGACCAGATGATCGGCATCAAGCGCGTGTTTCATACCTAACCAAAAACCCAGCGATAATGCTGCGATAACGCTCCCATCCATTGAATTGGCTCCAATTATACTTACGAAGATTTTCACCTTTCATTACGCAATCTAATGCTCTGCGGATTGGCTTGCTATTATATCCAACCTGCTGCTCAAAAGCGATGGTCTCATCAATCTGAAATTGTGATTGGGAAAGGCATAAAACAGAGCAGGAAAACTGCCAGAGCGATGACCGCTAAAAGGATTCGCCCTTTTCCTAAAGGCTCTTCTTCGATGACCGGCGGATGCCCTACTTTCAAAAGGAAAAACAGGATGATCGTCCACAAAAACCACATCGGTGAGTTGTAAAACTTATAAGATAGAATGGCGAGTGTGCCTACAGAGATACAGACAATCAGCGAAATCCATTTGTGAATGCGACGACCAAAGACTGCATACAAGACATGCCCGCCATCGAGTTGCCCGACAGGGAAAAGATTGAGCGCGGTTACCAGCAAGGCGCCCCAGGATGCCCAATAAACAGGGTTCCAATCAATCCACGCAGAGACGCTGAACAATTTGCTGATGAGTATGAAAAGCAGCGGGTCGTGGAAAAAGATGCCGCCACCCCTTGAGGGCAAAGTAGGCTCCGCTGTTAGTAGTCCAATAAAGGAAGCCGGTAGCGCAAAAGCAAATCCTGCAAGTGGTCCTGCGATGCCTATGTCAAATAATGCGCGGCGCGTCGTGATCGGTTCTTTGATTTTTATCACGGCTCCAAAGGTGCCAAATAGACTGATGACTGGCGGTGCCGGAAGAAAGAACGGCAGAGTAGCGCGTATGCCGTAATGACGACAAGCGAAGTAATGACCCAATTCGTGCGCGCCTAAAATAATCAGCAGCGTGAAAGTGAAAAGCAGCCCGTTTACGAGCGGTTCTGTGTTGCCTGCCGCCGTAGCTTGTAGCACAGAGGTGATGGGTGAAAACAGGATGGCAAGGATCGAGTCATCCGCTGTAGACCCGCCTCGAATTGCCATAGATGCGCCTGTAAAGGTAGTCGTTATTGCTGTTAGAAAGAGCAGAGTCAGGTGCAGGAAAACCCGCCTGGGAGCTAATTCTTCCTCACCCAGGCTTTTCGCATAGCGCTCCTCTCCAAGGTTGCGATTATGTATTTGAACTTCAGGAAATGAATAAGGTTGATTCGTATTTTCCACAGAAACAGAATACATCTATTTTTTCAGTCTTGGAAGTCTGGGAGTTTGGGGCGTCTGTAGCAAGGTAAAGAATTATTGGGTTGAAGAAATTTGGCGTTTGATGCGCAGAGCACGCTTGTGACAAAAACAAAGAGTCTTGAAAGCCCATCTATATCTTGACCTCTCAAGACTCTTTAATCTTTTAAACCTTGTGAGACTGATTTACGATTGCAGTTCTTTGCCGGGTTTGAAGCGAATCGTTTTGCCTGGTGGAATCTCTGTCACTTCGCCGGTGCGGGGATTACGACCAACGCCGCGCTTGCGTGGCTTAACAACAAAAACACCGAAGCCGCGCAATTCGATGCGCTCGCCTCTTTGCAGCGCGCTCTTCATTGCATCAAACAAGGCTTCTACTGCTACCTCAGCCTTTATCTTGGGAACTCCAGTTTTATCAGAAACCTCATTCACTATGTCGAGCTTAATCACGATAGCCTCCATTGTTCACTGTTATTTATATTATTACTGAAGCCACGCTGTATGAAAGGCTGTCATTATAGGAACCTGCTTCGACGAATGTCAAGAATCCGAAAGCCCTTACGTAAAATCTAAATGAAAATTAGTCGTTGCTGCCAGGTAAAAACGAAACCAACAATCGTTTCTGAAATGGATTCCAGAGGGAGGCAGAAAAGAGGGTTGACGATTAAAAATGACGGTTGGAGGTTAATAGTGATTTCAGTAATTTGCAGTTGCGTGTAGCAGAAGCGTCTTTCTTGCGTGTGTTCACAAACTCGGATACGCAGATTACCTTCTTTGTATTCCCAGGATTCACTCACCAAATTCTTTACTTGAAGTTTCCTGTAGGAACCATCTATTCTGCTCGGGTCCAATTTAAGTTATCGTCATCGCGTTTGTGAGATGAGGGGTATACATTCACCTTTACAGCAGGATTTTTCTTCTCTCAAAAGGATAGAATTGCATATTGAATTATATAGGTTCTAAATATTCGCTTTTGCCATTTATTGAAAAGCAATACTCCAAGATAGCCGATGGCAGCGAAAAAACTTTCTGCGACATCTTTGCCGGCACAGGTGCCGTCGGGCGTTATTTCAAAAGCAAAGGTTTGCGCGTCATCGCCAACGATATTCAATATTATTCATACGTTTTGAATAAAGCCTATCTGGAAATCAACAAGCCTCCGACATTCACTTCCCTCCGCAAAACGTTTCACGCTGAAATTGTCAAAGCAAGCCTCTCGCAACATACATCTTTGCAATCGGTGATGGCGTTCATCAATGGTTTGCCAAAGAAGCGCGGGTTTATCGCAAAGCACTACAGCCCGATCGCAAACAGGTTTTATTACACTCAGGAAAACGCCGAAAAAGCCGATGCGATTCGACAGGCAATTGAAGAATGGCGCACCTGCGGGATCATTACCGAGCGCGAATACTTTTACATTTTATGCTCTTTGCTCGAAGCCATTGACAGTGTGGCGAATACCGCAAGCGTTTACGGAGCGTATCTGAAGAAGTTTAAGAACAGCGCCAAGCGAAAGCTTTTGCTCAAACCGCTAGAGCTTTTCAATCACGTCAAAGGCTGTAAAGTTTACAACGAAGACGCCAACAACTTGATTGCTCGCATCCAGTGCGATGTCTTATATCTTGATCCACCTTATAATCACAGACAATACGGCGCCAATTATCACGTCCTTGAAACCATAGCCGCTGACGACAAACCGAAACTCAGAGGCTTAACCGGTATGCGCGATTATGAAGGCAGTCTTTACTGTCGGACGAAATCAGCCAAAACGGCGCTGGAGCAATTAATCACCCAAGCGCGGACAAAACATATTTTTGTAAGTTATAACGACGAAGGGATCATGAGCCTTGAGGAGATGCGCGAGATTTTAGCTACGCGCGGCAAGCCGAAAACTTTTCAGCAAACCTACAATCGCTTCAAAGCGGACAACGGACGCTCTTACAAACGCCAGAAGACGGTTGAATATTTACATTATGTTCGTGTGACGAAAAGCTAAAGAGGTTTGGCTACTTGCAAAAGTTGCTTTGTCAGGAAGAGGGAGCCCTCATCCATTGGTCCAGGGAGAAATAGTAATTCATCACAGCGGACACGGTGTTTTCTTTGTCGCGTCTAATCACTGGTTATTAATTCTCTGACCTTGCGCGTTAAGGAGTCAGACGTAAAAGGCTTTTGCAGAAAGGGAGTGTCGGCATCCAGAATCCCGTGATGGACGATGGAGTTGTCCGTATA
>JANMSG010000336.1:0-2175 GCA_031389065.1 Acidobacteriota bacterium
CGAAAAAACCTGCTCCGCCGTGGCCCAAGCGACTCACCTGATTCAAAACGGGACTCGTCAGAACGGGGCCGGCCGCCCCCAGCGCATGACAATCGGTTCGTCGAAAATGCCTTCGGGCGGGATCCTCACGTCCCAGTACAGTTGGCCAGGCCCGCTTGGCATGACCGAAAATGCCCATCCCGATTGATCAGGCTGAATGATGTAAATTCGATCGAGCGGAAGGCTGGCGATCACGGTTCGCAGTGGCGGGGTGCAAGCATTGTCGCCAGCCTCGCTTGCGCAAGTCACCTTCGGCAACTGGCCCCCGGCTTTTGCAACCGCCTGCAGCGCCACCAGTCGCCGAAGCGCTTGCGGAGCCAGCTCGTCCACGCCCTCCGGCTGCACCCATGCAAAATAGCCGCCTTGCTTGAATCGGCACCGAGGGGCGGCCGCGATTTGAACCTTTGGGTATGCCCTTACGAACTTCACCGCGACATCCTGCTGGACGCCTCCCGGAAGCCAAGTGTCGTCGGGCTGAAGGGATGCTCTAACCGCGTCGCGCTGACACAGATCATCGCCAAGCGCGGTCGGCCGGGCAAAGAAATTGACGGCAAGGAGCGGGTCGTTGTGGGGGCCGGGCGCGCCAAGCTCATGCGAAACGAACCTGCCGGCCGGCTCGTCCGGCAGGAGTAATTG
This sequence comes from Acidobacteriota bacterium, assembly GCA_031389065.1. GTDB lineage: Bacteria > Acidobacteriota > Blastocatellia > UBA7656 > UBA7656 > JACQDB01. Next base: position 676 of record JANMSG010000336.1, read on the forward strand.
AGCGAGCTGCTGAGTCGACATGCGCGATGCCGAGGCGCGGGTGAGTTCAGGCGTTGGGCGGCTCGGCTGAGAAGCCGGCATTCTCTGAGCCACGGTTCTAGAAGCGCAGGAACTTGAAAGCACAAGGGCAAGCAATGCCACTGAAGATACCAAACGCATGACAACTCTCCATCGTAAAAAAAAGGTGCGCGAGTGCCCGCTGTTTAGGACACTCGCGCAAGGCCTAATCAAGGAATGAAGTCACCTCCGCCACCGCCACCGCCGCCACCGCCATCGCCACCTGGGCCTCCCCCCCCGTCCCCGCTTGGCGTCGAGAAACCAAACGGTGCAATTGTGCCGTAACCAAACACAGGATTGGAGAGATAGGGTAGCCCAGAGGCACTAAGAATCTCACGAGCAATGTCATTCGCCGTTAGTTGGTCATACGCGAAGGGAGTTCCCCACTGCGTAAGGTGAGCAAAGTCATGAGCCACTAAATAGTTCATACCCCCAAACCAGTAATCGTACCGATCAAGCTCGCCAATATTAAAGCTTATCGTCGGCTGCCCGTTGATCATGGCAGCTTGGCCTTGGCCGCCATTCCCGTAATCGACATGATTATCATTGATGATGAAGTCGGTCTGTGCCCAGAGTGCCTTCAACGCCGCTCCGGTTATGTAAGCACCGTTCGGCAACCTGAGCTCGGCGTTGTCGGCAAGCGCATTGATTGCGACGGTGAGCGCCGCGATCGCAGCCTGGAAGTTCTCGATCGCCTGGGTCTCGCTGTCTGTCAATGGGCGGTCAAAGTTGATGAGGACCTCGATAGCTTCCCCATCCAGTGGCTGGGGGTCGAACACTCCACCTCCGCCATCCCAGCCGCCGTCTAAGTGCACGCTCCAGAAGAGGTCTGGTCCTGCGCCGCTACTCAACCAACTATATGTGTCAAGTCGAATGATACGCTTTCCGGTGACGGTGATTACTCCCTCATTCATCACCCTGTCGCTGTCCTTGGTCGTGGGGGCATCGCCCCACTCGTCGGCTATCGTCGGCAACGGCGTAAACAGTACGCCCAAATCCAACCAGTCAGACGTAAAACGCAGGTCACCGAAAAAATCATCTCGTTCGAATGCGGCACGTGTTCCGGGAAAGGCCGACCAGGCGTCGGGCGCGGGCGGTCCCGGATATAAACCGGGATCGCTCAGCAAAGGATCGTTAGTTGTCAAATACGGAAAGATAGGATCAGCTTCGAACCACATACAGCCTCCAACTCCGCGACGCATACGCGGAGGCTCTTGAATGTCGATTCGGCACAATCAGGCTGGGCCGCTGCCGCCACTGAGTCAAATGTTATGATTTCAAAATGCGACAGAAACGACTTGTAACTCAATATGTTACGGCTCCGTTTTGAACCCCAACCGCCCCTCAATAGCCTTGCTTCAACGCGCTCATTAGCCGCGCGACGAAGCCGCCGCTGGCCTTGCGATCGACCGTCGATCCGAGCGCCAGGTCGCGGATGTCGCC
>JANMSG010000609.1:0-6469 GCA_031389065.1 Acidobacteriota bacterium
GCAGTGACGGAGCAAGCGGCAGTCGCCATCAGGCAAGCGCAGTTGTACAAAGAAGCCACAGAAGCGGCTACCAGAGCCAATTTGGTGAATCACATTGTTGCTTCCATAAGAGGTTCACTCAATCTTGTTGAGATTCTGCAAATCGCCTCCGAAGAGCTTGGTCAGGCTCTCAGTTCGAATCGCGCTTCTTTCTTCACCATATCAAGAGACGAAATAAATGTTCTGGCTCAGTATGTAACTCATCCTACATTGGCATTTACAAAATTGCCTTTGGAGGCAAATAATTTTGTTGTTCAATATTTGAATGAGACCCTGAAATCTCTGGTTATTGATAGTCTTCCTGAATTTTTAAGCGAAAATCCTGATAAGGCTGCAAGAGTTAAATTCTGGCAAAAGAATCAAACGACTAAATCCATCATCGTTTCTCCCATATTTGTAAATGCTCAACTTTGGGGAGCAGTTGCTATCAGTCAAACCGATACCTATCGCAAATGGAGCCGGAACGAAATCGAACTCGTCGAAGCCGTGAAAGCGCAAATTGAAGTCGCAATCAAACATTGCCAACTCTTTGAGGAAGCGCAACAAGCGACAAAAGTTGAAGCCCTCATCAGACGAATTACAGAAAGCATCAATCAAACCAGCCGCTTACAGGAGATTTATAACATCGTCGCAATTGAATTGGGGAATTATCTTGCCGTTGATTCTCTGATTATCACCCGCTTGGACGAAGAGAGAGATTATTGGAATATCCAGTGCGCCTACAGTAACGGGCAGGCCTATACCCCCGCGCAACAATCATACAAACAAGATGAGGTAGAATATCTTACCTCTCAACTAAAAGATGGATTCGTCATCAGCAATGACGTTGAAAAAGACGACTTCGTCAAACCCTACCTGGATTCGATCATGCGGCCTAGAGGCATACGCGCATTTATTTCGGTCGATCTGTTTTATGAGGATGCGCCGAGAATCACCATCACGGCATTCAGTAAATCAGTTCCGCGCAAATGGAGTGAACAAGAGAAAAGCATACTACGCGCAGCAGCGAATCAAATGCTCATAGCCGTTGATCGCGCTGAATTATTCGAGAAGGTTTCGCAAGGTAGAGATCAATGGGAATCAACTTTTGATGCGCTTTCAGACGGCTTATTGATTTTCGACCAGGACGGTTACCTGATTCGTGCTAATGAAGCTGCTTCGGCAATGGAAGGGTTAGCTATTGAAGACATGATCGGGCGAAAATGCTGTACTTTGATGCAAGGAATCGAAAAAGAGAATTGCCAGGTATCACAAGTTATACGAACCGGAAGCCCAATCACTTTTGAAGTAACGCCGGAAAAATTGGCGCGCCCGGTTCTCGTGACGATCTCTCCGATCAGAAAAAAATCCTCTACCGTCTTACAGGAAAACCCTCACTTCGCCATTGATTCAACAAAGACAAAGCAAGAAGTTCGCGGGGCTGTCTGCATGGTCAGGGAGCTATCGGAGTTGCGAGCCGCCGAAGCCACCGCGCGCGCGCAAAGAGGTTTTCTTGTCAAACTGATCGAACACGCTAACGACGCGATTTTCGCGCTCTCAACAGACGCAAGATTGATTTGGTGCAACGATCAGTTTGTGAAATTGTCTGGTATTACTCGCAAGGAATTAAGTGATTTAGGCTATCGAAAACTCATCCCGCGCACGGAAAGAAAGATGAGTGCGCACCACTTTAATCAAGCCTTGGCTGGTGAATCGCAAAATTTGGAAATGCGAATGATGGACAAAAGCGGCGAAGATATGCTTCTGCTATTTACCATCACACCAATTTTTGATGAAGGGCAAGTCACCAGTTTACTCTTGTTTGTTCGCGATATTACTGAAGAAAAGATTGCCAGCGAACGCGCTGCACAAGCGGAGAAGCTACGCGCTCTGGGGCAAATCACGGCTGGTGTGGCGCACAATTTCAACAATATACTTGCGGCGATTCTCGGTCACGCGCAACTTCTGAAACGCAAGGTGACAGAAGAACGGATGATATCGCAAGCCAGCATCATTGAGCGCGCAGCGCTTGACGGCGCGGAAATGGTAAAGCGCATTCAATCATTCGGTAATCAACAGAAAGATGCCGGATACGAGCCTATAGACATCAACCAGTTGATTCAGGATTCGATTAACCTTACGAAAGTTCGTTGGCATGATGAAGCGCAAGACCGAGGTATTACTTTCAAAGTGGAAGTGGCGTTGAAGCCCTTGCCGATTATGCGTGGTTCATCATCAGAAATCAGAGAGGTTTTCGTAAATATTATTTTCAACTCGCTCGATGCAATGCCGACTGGCGGCTCCCTGCACATTTCAAGCGCAACGGAAGAGGATTCGATCATCGTTCAATTCACCGATAGCGGCATCGGAATGAGCGAAGATATTCGCAAGCGTATCTTTGAGCCGTTCTTTACAACCAAGAGGCCGCTCGGCACAGGACTTGGACTTGCCGTCAGCTACAGCGCCATCGAAAGGCATGGCGGAACCCTTGAGGTGGATAGCGTCTTAGGTCATGGTACGACTTTCACAATCTATTTACCGCTTGTCGGAAGCAGCGAGGCTATCATCTTTCCACCGCAACCAGTACAAAGGATACCGCCCGAATTAACCAATATTTTAGTAATAGACGATGATACCAAAGTGCGTGATGTGATGGTCGAAATGCTTCAAGTCCTGGGCTACAACGTGGAAGAAGCCGAAAGCGGTATGCAAGGAATTGAAAAGATTGAAAAAGCAAATTTTGAATTGGTTTTGACAGACCTATCCATGCCGGGTATGGATGGTTGGGCTGTCGCTTCCGAAGTGCGGCGGCGTTGGCCTGCAATAAAAATCGTTTTGGTCACTGGCTATGGCAGTAAAGATAGTCTCTTCGAGGAAAATCGCAGTCTCTTAAACGATATGATTTCCAAGCCGGTTCGTATAGAAGAATTGAGCCGAAAGATTAATCAAGTAATCCAACAAAAATGATTTCGTCTGATCCGCTTTCCGCGAAAGAAGCAATCCATATTACCTTTTGCCTTTTTACTTCTGCCTTCATTCTTTCCCCTTGCTTGTCGCTCCTTCAATATGCTTGATAGAATCAATTGTCGAAACATCGCTCCTCTAGCAGCGTTTTAGAAGTACAGTAGTCAATCGTTTTGCAGGATGAACAGTAGCCTCGGACACTTTTGGATTGACTTCAATTTGAATAAGGGTGAATTAATGAACAGACGCACAATTTTTTTAAGCCTTCTCCTCGTATTATCTAACCTTACTTTTGAATCGATTACGAGCGCTCAAGGCGGAGGCGACACCCGCCGTCGCACGGTAGCCGTCACTTATTTGAGAGACCCTGTGAAAGTTATTCTCGCAGGAACCACAATAAGACCAACGGCTCGCGGTGAAGCAACCGTTGAGCGTTGGCGCAAACGCAATGAAAGCGAAATAGACATTACGATTGAAAACATGATTCCCGCCTACAACTTCGGCGGAGACTTCACAACTTATGTCTTGTGGGCAATCACACCTGCCGGACAAACGGATAACCTGGGCGAGTTCAGACTATCGGGCGCAACGGCTAGGTTAAAGACCGCAACACCTCACCAAGCCTTTGCAATGATAATCACCGCAGAGCCGCATTATCTTGTGCGTTTGCCTTCGCGCATCGTTGTCCTGGAAAACCTAACACCCAATTCAAAGCATGTGACTGTGCAAGTCTCCGACGTTTATTTCACAGGTGATTCAGGCAAATATTATACGGACAATGAAGCGCCTGCCCTTGCCGAGCGCGATTTTTCGAAAACTCCTATGGAGTTATTGCAAGCGCGGCGCGCGATTCAAATCGCCAAACTTGCAGATGCGGAGCGCTACGACCCGGATGATTACATTTCGGCATTTAACTCACTCAATCAAGCCGAAGCCGCATTCAAACGCGGCGCATCGGTTCACGATGTCGGACGCATATCCCGCGAATCTATCATCTTTGCCGTTCGTGCCCGTGACATCAGCGAAGAACGCGCAATCGCAGCAGAACGACGCGCTGACATTTCAAGACGCGATGCAGATGTTCGCCGGGCAACTGAAAACGCTTCCGAACTACAAGAACAATTGATAGACCTAACCGCACGACTCAAAGCAGCTGAACTCGCTCGCACCAATTCGGATGAGCAGGTAGGTCGCGCTCTGCGCGATGCCGCAGAAGCCAAAGTTGAAAATCGCTATTTGCAAAACGAGAATGAAAAGATACGCGAGGAAAACGCTCGTTTATCCAGAGAGCTTGGCGATACGAAAGGGCAATTGAACAATCTTCAAACTCAAGTTGCTACGCAAAACGCCAGGATCAATGAAGCAACATCCCGCGTTGAATCGTTGCAAAAACAGGAACAGGATCGGCGATTAGCTGAAGCGCGCCGTAAAGATTTCGAGGCTCTGCAAGCATCTCTTTCATCCATCGTAACCGTGAAATCAAACGGCAACGGCTTCGTTGCTCTGTTGCCGGATAACTTTTTCGTCACCAATCAAACATCTTTAGCTTTACGAGCGAAAGCGAAATTCGACGCGCTCGCCCAGGTTTTGGCGGCACATCCCGATGCCGTCTTCACGATTGAAGGACATTCAGATACCAGACCGACAGCTGAGGTCTTTGCCAGTGGTCGCGCGCAAGCCGTCGCCGATTATATTGCCGCGATAGGAGTATCGCGCACCAATTTCAAAGTCGAATCGCGCGGCGCATCTATGCCTGTGTCAAGCGCAAAGACCCTTGCAGCAAAAGCGCAAAATCGTCGCGTACAACTGGTATTTATCGCGCCTTAGAGCTACGTAATTCACCTTTAACTCAAAAGCAGAGAAGCCATTTATCTTCTTGATGAAAAGGCTTCTCTGCTTTCACTAGATGCGGCAAAAAGGAAACGCCGCAAAAGTTGCATGAAAAACTCCATATCAACATTACCAGGCTTCATCAGTGTGTTCGTGGCGCTATGGCTTACATTTTCAAATATCAGTGTACTGGCGCAAACCGCAAATCATGAAACAGTGGAGCAAATTCTTGCAAATGCCAATTCTCTACTTCAAAAGAATCAAATCAAAGAGGCCAAGAAAGAGATTGAAAAAGCCTTAAAGCTAGATAGGAAATCTGCCGAAGCCTACCTGTTTTTGAGTGTGGCGTATAAGCAAGAAAACAAAAGATCCGAGGCGATTAAGCAGGCTCGCAAAGCTCTGAAACTTCGCCCGAACTTTGTTAATGGACATTACATTTTGGCGGTTTTGCTTTACGAAAACAATGAGGTAACAAAAGCTGAAGAAGAATTGAATATCACTTTCCAACAAGGCGCAACTTTCTCAAACGCTTACGTTTTGAAAGGTCTGCTGGCAATGGAGAGGCAAAAGTTCCAATCGGCGCTTGAAGCTTACCAGGAAGCATCTCGTTTGCGCACCAATACAGCAGAAGATACAGAAAATTTGCCCGAAAAGATTTTTCTACTCAAGAGTCTGATAGAATTTGAGCAACATAAAAAAGATGCCTCCTATATTACACCCAAATCTCTCAACAGGCCACGCCCGGAATATACCGAAGAAGCTCGAAGCAAGAGGGTCTCCGGAATAGTTAGAGTCAAAGCATTAATTGATGAGCAAGGAGATGTGAAGGGCTGTGTTTTACTACAGCGTTTAGATCCAGGGTTAGATGTCCAGGCAATTAAAGCTGCGCGTCAAATGAAATTCAGTCCGGCGTTAAAAGATAACAAACCGATTCCCTGCTGGGTTACTTTAGACGTAGAATTTCGGGTGCGATGATGACATTCGAAATCATTCGTCAGGCGTTGTGTAATCCTGCATTTCTGACAAAGCGAATGATTCTTCGTTGAATTCTTTTTTAAGGATGTTTATTCTCAAAATAGAAACGAGGTGAATAATGTATTGTCCAAGTTGTGGAGAACGAAATCTTGACGACGTCAAATTCTGCCGCGTGTGCGGAGCAAATCTCTCGCTTGTACCGCAAGCTTTAACCGGTCAATTGCCGCAAACGTCATCGCACAGACACAGAAGAGGCAAAGGTGAAGATCGCCTGCCAAGAATGGAAAGCGCAATTCAAAAAGGATTTGGCGGACTAGCCTTTATCTTTGTCGCCTTTGCCGCCCTATTTTTTGCGCCAGCCGGAAGGATTTGGTGGTTCTGGATGCTTATTCCCGCTTTTGGAATGTTGGGCAAAGCGTTTTCGGAATATTATTCCGTCAATAATAGTCAACAAAATTTCCCACAAGCCAATCACCAAATGAACCAACAAGCGATTCCGCCGCCGCCTATACAAGTTGATATTCGCCCGCGCAACACCGGCGAAATGGTGCAACCGCCGCCAAGCGTAACCGAAAGCACTACCAAACTTTTCGACCCGCCAGCAAAGTAAGATAAGGCAAAAGGTAAAAGGCAAAAGGCAACAGTGAAACGAAATCACTGTTGCCTTTTGCCTTTTACCTTT
>JANMSG010000407.1:0-13405 GCA_031389065.1 Acidobacteriota bacterium
TATATAAATTGTCGGGGTCTGAGGAGACCGCGCACACCAATCCGCGGGCGCGCGTGATGCCCGCGCCGCGTAAAACTTCATCGCTTGTCGAATCGCCCATCAAGACCAGATAGCCTTGCGCCAGTAATTTATCGGCAATGCTTTCGTCTTGTTCAATGACCACGAAATCATGCCCGCGCCGGGCGATCTCTCGGACAATGCCGGAGCCTATGCGCCCCGATCCGCAAACGATGTAATGACCGTTGAGTTTGTTTATATCTCTAAACATTTTTCTTTTTCCAAAAGTCGAGATCAACTCGAACTGCACAACCGCCTGCGCCGTTGCTGTGAGGGCATAACCTATCGTACCAACTCCTAAAATGATAAGCACGGACGTGAAGTAGCGCGCTGGTTCCGTCATTCCCGGCGGTTCGCCATAACCTGTGGTTGTCAGCGTAATCAAAGAGAAGTAGAAACAATCAAACCAACTCATGCCAAGCAAGATTTTGAAGCCTACGGTTCCGAAGGCTAGCAAACCGAATATCGCGCCTACCGCTATTTGAAATTTTTGTCTTGGTGACATATCGCTCTGATTGATTATCAGGTTTTCATATTAAAGGCAAAAACAAAAAAGGCAAAAGGAAAAATCAAAAGAATTTGCTTGAAAGATTACCATTCATCTTCAAGCTCTTCTCTTGATTTTTCTTTTGCCTTTTTCTGCCGGATAACTTGAGCTTCGTCAGCTGAAAAGATTGATGTTTAAATCACATCTACAAGTTGCGAAAAGACTCCTGCCTTACGCCGTATAGCCGGTCGCGCTTCGCGCTTTTCAAGGGTCACAGTGATATTTTTTTCGTCGCGGTTACGAAGCACTTTCAAGACCATTTGTCCTTCGGCTTTTTTTGCCAGAGCGGTCATCAAATCGTCAATGTCCTTCACTTTTTGATTGTCAATTTCGAGAATCACATCGCCCGCTTTCAGTCCTGCTTTCGCTGCCGCACTGTCATTTGCTACTTCGGTTATCAAGACGCCTTGTCCGTCTTTGACGCCAAAGTAACTGCCCAGTTGCTCTGTCAAAGATTGTACAGACGCGCCCAAACGTGCGCCGCCTCCGAAGCCAAGCAAATTAAAATTGTAGTTGCCGAATCCTTTTGGCGAATTGAAGCCGCCAAATTCTTTGGGTTTGAAGCCTTTCAACTCTTCTTGATATTTCCCTTGCATCTCTTGTGCGCGCTTGCGCATTTCTTCGGCTCTCTCGCGGCTCATTTCATTGCGCTTCAAATTCTTTTCAGCAAGCGCCAGATTTTTTTCTTGTTGCTTGAAGAGATTGTTGGTGCCTTCAAAATAATTGAAGTTTGAGGCGCGCTTGCTCAAAGTAGCCGTGAAATTTTGCGTCGAACCGCCGCGTATGACTTCAAAGTTCACACTGCGTCCGGCAGGCGTTTCGCCCAACAATCGCTGTAACTCTCGCACGGTGTCCACACGTCTGCCATTAAAAGAAACGATGACATCGTTCTCCTTCAAACCGGCTTTTTCAGCGGGCCCCCCTTCGGCAACTTTCATAATGACCGCGCCGCGCTCTTCTTTTAGATTCAGGTCTTTCATCTTTTCAGAGGTAACCTCTTCAAGATAAATGCCCAGATACCCATCGCTACCGAATGAAAAACGAAGCGGAGCAAGTTGGGAAGCAACCAAAGCCATCTCCTCAGCCTTGCCCTTCTCTTTCTCTTTTTCCTTGTCTTGCGCAGTCGCCGCATCCTGAGCCATAGCTACGTTGACAAACGCCATTAAAATAAAAGAAAAGATCATGTAAGGTCTCTTAAACATTATTGTCCTCCAGGGAAGATTTCAGTTCGGATCTAGTTTCCTTCTTGACCACGCCTGCCAGTGAAAAAAGTTCCACAAATAATTAATAAAGATCGTTTGCTAAACAAAGCCGAATGATCCTGCAGACTGATATTTTTTCGTGAGGCTGCAAATAATTCTTCAGGTTAAGGGCCACGAATCAGCCCCTTATCTTCCTGAGATTTCTATAATTTCCCTGTAACGACGAACTTGCCGCTAACTGCACCCGTTGTTTTGGCATCGGCGCGACCTGTAAATCCCGGCTGCTTGCCTCCGACGCTGACCAGAAATTCGCCCAGTTCAATGACCCGTTTGCCATTGACATCTACGATGCTCAACTGTTCAGGCGCAAGGGTAAATGAGACGCTCTGCTTTTCACCGGGATTGAGCGAAACCCGTTTAATCCCGGCAAGAGACCTGATGGGTCCGGATACAGAGGCAGACACATCTGTCACATACAATTGCACGACTTCATCGCCTGCCCTGTTGCCGACGTTGGTCACATCGACGGTGACGCTGAGGCTTTTGCCAGGCTGAAGGCGACCTGTGCCCAAGTTCAGTTTGTCATATTTGAAAGTTGTGTAGCTTAAGCCGAAGCCAAAGGGATAGAGCGGCTCTCCTTTGAAGTAACGATAGGTGCGCCCCTGCATGGAGTAATCTTCAAAAGCCGGCAGTTGACTGACGGATTTATAAAACGTCACCGGAAGTCTGCCGCTTGGGTTGGTGTCACCGAACAAAACATCGGCAAGAGCAGTGCCACCTTCTTCGCCCGGATACCAGGCTTCGACGATGGCAGGGAGATTTTCGTCCGCCCAGTTGACAGCAAGGGCGCTGCCATTCATCAAGACCAGGACAACGGGTTTCCCTGTGGCGTGAACCGCTTTCAACAAATCTTCTTGCGCTTTCGGTAGAGAGATTTCCGTACGGTCGCCGCCGCGAAAGCCTGCGACATTGACCGTCATCTCTTCGCCTTCGAGCGCCGCAGAAATTCCCATGACCATGACAACGGCATCGGCTTGTCTGGCTGCGCGCACAGCTTCTTCAGTAATTTTTTCGGTGAAGCGCGGAAACGACCAGATGAATTTAGCTATGGCATTGCGTATGTCTTCGAAATACTCGATACGCAAATCATATGTGCGTCCGGCTTCAAGGTTCACTTCCTTCATAAGCGTCCTGATTTGGCTGGCTTGATTTCCTTTCCAGGCATCGACCAAAAGCACACCATCCAGATATACACGCACCCCATCATCAGCCGTCGCGCCCAGTTGGTATGCGCCGGATTCCGGCGGCGTGAACTTGCCAGTCCAGCGAGCTGAAAAGCCATCTTCATTGATTTGCGGCGCGGGTCGTCCGCGACTCCAATCGAAATTAATCTGCTCATCCGTTCTGACAACAACAGGCGTGCCCTGCAATTCTTTGTTATTAAAATATTCGCCTTTGAAGCCTCCAGGTGAAGCAGATACAGGTACAGGCGCGCCGACTTCGCCCGTCAAGGTCGCGCCTAGCGTGTAAAGAACTTTCGTTGCGGACGACACTTTGTTTTTAATGCCAGCCAATGGCGTAACCGATTTTGACGGCTGTCCGTTGTAATTGCCAAGCAGCACGACAGCCTCGTCAGCGTTTGGACCTATGACAGCAATCGTCTTGATCTCTTTTTTGAGTGGCAACGTGTTGTTTTCATTCTTCAAAAGAACTATGGATTGTCGTGCTGTTTGAAGAGCCAATTCTCTATGCGCCGGCGAGTCGTTTTCCGATAAAGGAATGCGCGCGTAGGCAACCATCTCAGGCGGGTCGAACATACCCAGGCGAAACCTTGCCGTCATCAGGCGACTGAGTGATTTATCAATTTCGGCTTCGCTGATGAGCTTATCTTTGACTGCCTGCAAAAGCGATTGGTATTCTCTGCCGCAACTCAAATCTGTGCCCGCCTTCACGGAGATTGCCGAGGCTTCGGCTTCTGATTTGGCGAAGTGATGGAATTTGTAGATGTCTTCAATCGCCGCGCAGTCTGAAACGATGTGCCCTTTGAAATTCCATTGCTGGCGCAAGATGTCCGTCAACCTTTGGTTGGCGCAGCAAGGCACGCCATTCGTACGATTGTAAGCGCACATAACAGCCGCAGCTTTTCCTTCGACAACCGTGGCGCGAAATGCCGGAAGATAGGTCTCCTGCAAATCTTTCTCGCTGACGACAGCGTCGAAACTGTGGCGCTCCGGTTCAGGTCCGCTGTGTACGGCATAGTGCTTAGGGGTCGCAACAACTTTCAGATAACGTGGGTCATCGCCCTGCAAGCCTTTTACGAAAGCCACCCCTAATCTGGAAGTCAGATAAGGGTCTTCGCCAAAAGTCTCTTGCCCACGACCCCAGCGCGGGTCACGGAAAATGTTGATGTTTGGACTCCAGAAGGTCAGCCCTTTGTATCTGCCACGCTCGTTCTTGCGTGCGAACTCGTGATGCTTGGCACGCGCTTCAGTTGAAACCACATCAGCAACCCGCCGAACGAGGTCTTCATCCCAGGTGGCGGCTAAGCCTATGGCTTGGGGAAAGACTGTGGCGTAACCAGCGCGGGCTACGCCGTGCAGCCCTTCGTTCCACCAATCATATTCAGGAATACCCAACCGTTGAATTGCCGCAGCCGCGTTCATCATCTGCGAGATTTTCTCTTCCAGAGTCATCCGCGAGATTAAATCTGCAACGCGCTTTTGGATGGGCTGCGAAGGGTTTTTATAAACCGGTGAAGGAGTTTGCCCGCTAACGCCTATCTGTGGCGAAGCCAGCCAAAGAGCAATCATAAGTAGAGACACAAAGACCAAACACTTACGATAATTTTTCATACGATCCTCTTGAAAATTGGTAGTGTCCAAAGCAGTGGTGTTTTGTGAGAACCCGCGGAGCGGGTGAGAGCATAAAGCCCAGTGCAAAGCGCTGGGTGTGGGTGTACCGTCACGCTCTAGCCCGTGAAACGGGCGATAGATTTGATTAACCAAATGTCTATCGCCCGCTTCGCGGGCTCGCAATTGTGCCGGGCGTCGGTCCACGGGTTTCACCCGTGGCATTATGTTTACGCCCGCTTCGCGGGCTACCAGACAGCATCACAAGTTTAGGACACGACCCGAAAAATGCTACTTCATATCCGTATTGCTGACAAAGGCAATCTTTTTACCGTCCGGCGACCAGGACGGAACATTGATGGTGCCTTGACCTCCGTAGAGATAGGCAATCACGGTGGGTTTGCCTCCGCTAATCGGCATCAAACGCAAATAGACGCGCTTATAGAAAGGGTGATCTCCCGGCGCTATATCCTTGGGAAAAGTGATAAACACAATCCATTTTCCATCCGGTGAGATATGCGGAAACCAGTTGTTATATTCGTCATTGGTGATTTGGGTTTGCTCACTACCATCGGGTTTCATACGCCAGATTTGCATCGTCCCCGTACGGAAGGAATTGAAGTAGATAAATTTGCCATCGGGCGTATATTCAGAACCATCATCTACTCCGGGCGCTGTCGTCAAACGAATCTCCTCGCCGCCACCCGCAGGGATTTTGTAAATATCGAGTTCGTTATTTCGTGCTCCCGTATAGAGTAGAAATTTTCCGTCAGGCGACCAGGAGTGCAAATACGAAGGACCTTTGGAGGTGACTTTCGTCGGTTTGCCGCCTTTTATCGGCACGGTGTAAATCATCGAGACATTGCCATCTTCTTGACTCGAACTGCTAATGCCCAACATCTTACCGTCGAAAGAAATGACATGATCGTTGTTGTTGCGCTTTACCTCGCCGGTGTCTAGAAGGGTCGGCGTTTTTTTCGCCAGATCAAAATAATAGAGCAAACCATTGTGGTTGTAGATTAAAGACTTGCCATCCGGTGTCCAGTTCGGAGCTTGCAGCGAATCTTTGACGCGATACAAAACTCTTCGCGCTTTGCTGGCTAGGTCCATAACTTCCAGATTACTGCCAATATATTCACGATACGGAACGAAGTTGTCTCTGGCGGGTACGGTGATTTCTATGTCACGAAAAACGGCTTTTTCGACCACATTGTTATTGTGCGAACAAACATAAAGCCCTATATAGACTTCATCGCCGAGTGTGATATTTGAAATCTCCTGGGTTGTGAACATCTCGCCGAAACGAGCTACAGACATGGTGTAGGTGTCGCCTTTGCGTTCGAGTTGGACGACATCGTAACCTTTCTCCGTAAAGTTCAACCCTTCCGTGACAGCGCCTTTCGTGCGCCGGAATTGCAGTGAAGTCAGCCCATCCCCATGTAGGCTGGCATTGACGTGAGGCGAGTCCGTTTCCAGGTTAGGGCGAATAACCCAGCCAATTTTGCGATGCGGATCAACACCTTTGCCAACGAATTCGGCTCTGGCGCGTAAAATAAAATTCCCTTTCATGCGCTTCCACAGGAAATGAAACTCATCCTTTCCCGCCCACATATTCGTGCCCGACGCGGTTATCGTATAGGTCTGTTTCGCATCATCGTAAACCACAGAGCCGGGCGTCGCAACCTTGCCTACGTCTGCGTGATTATCAAAGTGTCCCAAAGACTGTGCCGCTACAGTCGTTGGCGCTGCCTTGAAGTAACGACTGGCGAAGGTCAGGAAAGTTGCCCAGTTCGGGGCAGGTGTGTGACCGCCGCTATGCTGACGAAATGCCACTTCACCATCTATCAAAGTGGTCTCCAGAGGAGGAAACTCTGTAGTCCCCAGGTCTTTTTTACCTAAGAGTTTGTACACAGGTCCGGCGCCAGCCGCCGCCAGAAACATCCCCTTAGCGTCTACCCAGCCATCCCCTTTGTCGCCGCTGCTGATAAATACAGGGCGCGGCGCGCACAAGGCGACCAGTTGGTGAGAATCCACGGGAATATCATTCCAGGTTAATGGGCCTGCATATTTGAGGTAATTGCCAGCCATCCAGTGATATTCGTTTGCCGCTGCGACGTTCTCCACCAGTTCACCATAGTTGCGGCGATGAATTTTGGCACCACCTGCGCCGGAAGAACTGACAAAAGCGATGGCAAAGCGTGGGTCATACGCCATAGTGACAGCCGTTGCCTTACCGTAACGCGAATGCCCTTCAATACCGACATGTTTGGCATCTACAGATTGGTCTGTTTCAAAGTAATCGAGAGCCCGGCTGGCTCCCCAAGCCCAGGCGCGCAATGCCCCCCAATCATCTAACTTGCGCGGCTGCCCTTTGTTCATCAATCCGATGATACCTTGCGTCAACCCTGCGCCATTGTCTGCTTGAATGCTGCTCGGCGTGAGAATGGCGTAGCCCCAACCTTTGGCAAGAACTTGTTGTTGCCAGGCGGGAGCGCCACCTGCGGGAGGTGCGCCAGGAGCGGTGCTTGCCGAGCCTGTCTGTGGTGTTGCGCCCGGACGCGGCCCGCCAAAACCGAAC
Organism: Acidobacteriota bacterium; assembly: GCA_031389065.1. GTDB lineage: Bacteria > Acidobacteriota > Blastocatellia > UBA7656 > UBA7656 > JACQDB01. The sequence goes on from JANMSG010000407.1 coordinate 7,234, forward strand.
TCCATAATTACAGGCACAGGACCTGTCGCGTTGGCAGGAGTGGTCAGCGTCAACTGTATGTTGACGGTAATGAGCGGATACGATGAATTGTCAACCTGCCCTACGAGTTGTTTGGTGATGACCGGTATCTCACCTTTCACTTCTCTGGTTGTGTTGGTCACCTGCCAATTTACTTTGGGCGTGTTCTTAGGCATTCTGCCATAGATTTCTCTATCAAAATCCTCAACAATTTCTGCGCGACGCTCGTTCCACCACATCTTTCCTGTGGTGACTTTTTTGCCATTTTTCAATACCAGCAAGGCAGGCAGATTCGGAAAGGGGTTGGCTTTGGACTCATCGTAATTGGCGGCATTTGGCGCATCAGCGTTTCTGCCGTCTGCTCCACGGCGCAGCGAAGCAATCTTCAAAAGCGCCATCGTCCTTTGATGATCCTGCTGTGTGGTCAGTAACACGGGAGCAGGAAGAGCATTGGAATTCTGTGGATGCTCTTGAGCGAAAAGCACGGAACCAACAAGCGCCAGGCACAACGAAGCAACTGCTTTCAATGCAACCAATCTTTTCATGATTCGCCTCCTACGGAATTGTTGAAAGAACCTTCAATCTATTTGGCAACGACTTCCAGTTTCGCTTTCTGGTGCTTAACTGAACTTGTTCCTACGAAAATGTCGAACCAACCTGGCTCGACCATTATGTTCATATTCAAATCCAGAAAGGAAAGTTTATCGGGCGTGATCACAAAGTTGACAGCCTTGCTCTCGCCAGGAGCGAGCGAAATTCGCTTGAAATCCTTCAACTCCAGAACCGGTCGAGTCACAGAACTGACAAGGTCGCGTATGTATAGTTGAACGATTTCATCGCCTGCAACTTTACCAGTGTTGGTGACCGTGACGCTCACTTCTGTCCGTCCGTTTGGTCTAATCTGCGCTGGTGACACCTTCAAATTCGCATACGCAAAAGTCGTATAGCTCAGGCCATATCCAAACGGGAAAAGCGGCTCTTTGCTGGTGTACAAGTAACCGCGTCTGGCTGTCGGCTTGTGGTTGTAGTAAATTGGCAATTGCCCAACCGAGCGCGGAAAGCTGACGGGCAACTTGCCTGCAGGGTTGTAGTCGCCAAACAACACGTCTGCAACAGCGATTCCGGTTTCCTGTCCAAGATAGAAGCCTTCAAGAATAGCTGGTACTTTTTCCGCGATGTAGTTGATCGTCAGAGGCCCGCTGTTAATCAACATCACAACGGTCGGTTTGCCGGTCTCGAGCACGGCTTTGACCAGATCATTCTGCCTGCCGACAAGTTCCAAACTGTCGCGGTCGCCCAGGTGATTGTCCGCCCAGCCTTCTTTGTTGGTGTCTTCGTTGCCACCAAGAACCAGCACAACGGTGTCGGCAGCCTTCGCCGCCTCGACCGCCTGTGCGATCAATTTCGCGTCTTCCACAGGGTTGCTCAGGTGTGAGGTGTCTGCCCACCAATTGCCGCCCTCTTGGGTAATCTTGCAGCCTTCCGCAAATGTCACTTTGAGTTTATTGCCGACTTTGTCTGTGATGCCTTGCAAGACGCTTATGCCGCGACCTGGATTGTCACTATAGCCACCCAGATGGGCGCGGTCAGCGTTGGGCCCGATGACAGCTATGGATTTCAGTCTATTTCTATCAAGTGGCAAGAGGTTGTTTTCGTTCTTCAACAGAGTGATAGAGCGGCGGGCAGCTTCTGCGGCAAGCTCGCGATGAGCCTGTGAGTTGGTAACACTTGCGGCGCGTTCAGGGTCAACATAAGGATTCTCAAACAAGCCAAGCACGAACTTGGCTTTGAGATTTCGAGCCACCGCTTTATCAAGTACGGCTTCTGAAACTTTGCCATCCTTGACGAGTTGCACCAGTGTCATGTAGGAGTCAGGGTCTGGCAATTCTATGTCCACACCTGCTTCGAGCGCGAGTTTCGCGGCTTCTGCTTTGTCGCTTGCGATGTGGTGCAAGCTCTGCATTTGCGGGATGCCGTAGTAATCGGAAACCAACAGCCCTGTGAACCCCCACTCTTGACGTAAGACTTTGTCAAGCAGCCATTTGTTAGCGTGAGCCGGGATGCCATCAATTTCATTATACGAAGCCATGACGCCCATAATGCCAGCCTCTTGAACGGCAGCCTGGAAACTTGGCAGGAAAATTTCCCTTATCACTCTTTCTGAATAGTTCGTCGGTGCAATGTTGGTGCCGCCTTCGGGTTGACCGTGAGCGGCAAAATGTTTGGCGGTGGCGATGACGTGTTCGCCATCTACACCTGGTCCTTTGCCTTGCAGAGCTTTAATGCAAGCCACCCCCATACGCGAAACCAGATAAGGATCTTCGCCATAGGTCTCTTCGGTTCGCCCCCAGCGTGGCTCGCGTGCCAGATCCAGATTGGGACCAAGCACGATATGGCTTCCACGGGCTCTCGCTTCGAGTGCTCCGGCTGTAAATACTCTGCTAATGAACTCCGTATCCCAACTGCTGGCGAGCGCTAGTGGCTGCGGAAAACTGGTGCTCCCCTGAGCCATATGACCGTGCAAGATTTCATCGTGAAGCATCGCAGGGATACCCAATCGCGTGTTCTCAAGTAGCCACTTCTGAACTGCATTGGCGAAGATGGCTCCTTCGCGAGGTCCCTTTCGTTCTCTCTGTCGGGCGATCTGTCCAATCCCATTTTTCATGACAACTTGAGCCTTTTCAGGTGAGAAATCTCCTCGGTCAGTCGAAAAATCTGTCTGTGTCTTCGCTTGCGGTCTCTGTGCCCATAGGCAGACAAGCTGGGCAACTTTCTCTTCCAAGGTCATCTGAGAGAGCAGGTTTGTCACTCGTTGATCAATGGGTAAGCGAGGGTTACGATAATCCGCTATCTGCCTTGGTGATTGCATACTTGCCCTTGGCAAAATGACGAACAATCCAAGCAACGCTATGCCCAGCCACACGACCAGGCGGCTGCTTTTCAATGAATAGCGATAAGTATTTATAGTAAATTTCATAGCAAATATTTTCCTCCACCAGAAGATCCTTATTAGCCTGCCCTGCAAAGCCTGAGCATTGCCACCCATCTGCTGATTGTCACTCCACAGGGTGAGCAGTTTTCGAATTCGACGAGTTTCCTAACCTAGCGGCTTATAGACGCAGATGATAGCAGGGTTAATTCGTGACCACAACAAAATTGCTTAAACAAATCTTTGTTGGTCTTTTGCATAGATTTGAGCTTGAAAGACAGCCTATAATTTAGGAGTTTTCTAATTCACTCAAATAAGTAAGGGAGTTGCTTCTATCAATCAATACTCTTGTCTCAAAGTCTGCCCGCCAGATCTTTTGTAGCTAATCTCTTACGCAAACGAAGGAGCCACGAAGTGTTTTTGCAGTACCAAAGCAATCGCCCCACATAGCCGCGGTTGTGCAAGCTCATCAAGAGGAGTGATTTGGGTGGTAGCCGCACAAGGTGACTTTGAAGCTACTATTTGATTAATAATCGGCCCGATTCTTTCCCACGCCTGAGTCACTTCGCCTGTAATCACTATCAGGCTTGGCGCGAAGCCTGTAATTAACATTGCGATACCGACGCCCAGATAGTGAGCCATACGTTCAAGTGCTTCGATAGCTTTCGGGTCGCGCAATTCACAAAGACGCAATAAATCATCTATGGTTGGAACGTATGTTTCTTGCTGGCTGCGACCATTTCGCGACCCGCTGGCGGCTTGTGTGTAGAAATTAATGGCTGCCGTATTTGAGGCGTAAACTTCCCAACAACCACGATTGCCGCAACGACATAGAGGACCATCTTCGTTCAGAGAAATATGACCAAACTCTCCAGCCATACCCGTTAGCCCGCAGATCAACTGCCCGTTAACCAGAATGCCTGTACCAATCCCTTCAGAAACCGTCAAGGCAATCAAATCAGGAATGCCTTCGGAATGCTTTCCGAACCACATTTCATACAGCGCACAAGCGTTGGCGGCATTATCAACTTCAACAGGAATTCCTGTGATCGCTTCCAGAGGCTGCTTGATATCTACACTGCTCGACGTCTTGATATCTACCTCGCGCCAGCCAAGATTTGGAGCAAAGACCAGGCGTTGCGTATTTCGGTCAACACGACCTGGCAAGATGACGCCAATCCCTTCACAGAAAATTTGCGGGTGAGATTTACGCAGATTTTGAATACGCTCGGACAATTGACTTAAAAAGATTTGCGGATCGGAAGCCGTAGGAATTGAATCTTGCGTGATAAAGCGAGCATTCAGATCGGTGAGTGCTAGCGTCGTGATTCGTGGACGAACATTGACCCCTATGATTCCGGCTCGTTCATTATTGAGGTGCAGAAAACGCGGCTTACGGCCGCGCAAGGCGTGTCCGAGTGCACCTTCAGTAATCCATTGTTCGGCGATGAGTTGTTCTGTAATAACAGAAATCGTACTCCGTTGCAGCCCCGTGTAGCGCGCCAGATCGGCACGCGATATGGGTTGACGCGTGCGAACTAAATTGAGGATGATGCGCCGATTAATATCGCGCGCGGTCTCGCTCGTAGCGATCTGGAAACTGGATAAATTGATTTTTCGCATAGCCTTGTAGTTTCGCAAGAAAAGGCTGTAGAGCGAATCTATAAAGAGCGTTTGCTGATTATTATTTTGCTCATTTTCACGCCTTCACGATGGATATACAACAAAGTCTCGTCACAAGCTAGCTGAAATTGTGCAATCACTTTCCAACAAAACGTATCGGTTCTGATTTCGTGGCGTAGTTTGTTTCCTTATTTGTTTAACTAGGGAATCATATATAAACTTTTTCTTTAATCAAGTTTTATTCCACAACAAAACGAATTTAGATACTCTTAATTATTGGAATATCTGACACTTAACTAGCTAAAATCTTGAAAGAACTATTGCTGAATTGCAAGTAAACTGATCCGGTCTACCTGTAAGTACCTCTCAAAATTACTCTGTCAAATTCTAATAAATAGTAAGGTACTGCCCAGTTCCCTTGTCAAAAATCTTGTTGTCTCGACCTCAGCACGATATATGATAAAAACAGAAATAAGGAAAAAACCAGCGAAAAACCCTTCTCTCTTGCTGATTCTTACCTATTGCAGACGGGTTTAGCGACTACAATTCACAGCGCTTTGGAAAATATCAGCAAAACTTTTTATTGACAAGATTGATCAGAAATTATATTGTTGCGCCCTCGAACTAATTACGATTGACCAGTAATCATAATACTAAAGACATTTTTATCAGGGTGTGCAGTTTGAAGCCGTGCTCGGCTATTTTCTTTTCTTTGAGATAATTTAACCTATTGTGCAATAGGACGACATGAACACGAAGTATGAGTAGCTACAGCTATTCAACCTACAACTGTAAATTCGTTTTATGAAAGCATCTTTCATTAGATTCAGGTGGATTCAACTTGCAAGAGCAACCGATTACTTCATCTTTGCGTCTGGCATCTGTTCCGTTTGTAAACCTCTAATTGTTGAGACCGCGAAGGTTGCGACTCCATCTCTGGCAGAATACTGGTTGCGCTTACAAATTAATCTTACGTAAGCCAAATCTGGCGAATCAATGCTAAACCCCTAAAAGGAGGGACCACAAATGTTCCGTTTCAAGAAACCATTTCCTCTCACCGTACAAGACCATATGAATCGGTGGTCATTTGGAGAGGTTAAGCACTCCGAGCAAACTCGCCACCAAGGCGTTGCCGTAGGCTCGAAGCGTGTACCAACCTCTACATTAAATTTCAAGCTAAACAACCCTACTACAGGTTTTACGATCTTAGCCTGGGCTCTCATCATTTCCCTGGTGTCGCTGACTGTGCCCTCTGCCGCCTACACTCAGGTTCTCTACGGCTCGCTTACGGGAAATGTCGTAGATCAGGCGGGCGCGGTCGTTGCAGGCGGTAAAGTTGAAGCGCTCAATGTTGGTACGAATGTCTCAAAGATCTCCACTACTGATGATAGGGGAGGCTACCTATTTAGCGACCTCCAGCCTGGTGTCTACAAGGTGACCATTACAGCAAGCAATTTCAAAACCCTGATTCAGGAAGAGGTTAGAATAGACGCCAATATGGTTCGCCGCATAGATGTTCAGTTACAGACCACAGGGGTAAACGAATCTGTTCTGGTAACGGCATCGAGCGCTGTGCTACAGGCGGATCGGGCAGATGTCAAT